>CAYPBC010000054.1:0-9352 GCA_964408845.1 uncultured Thermoanaerobaculia bacterium | reverse complement strand
AACCAGTCGACGGCGAGCACGATGTCGGCCATGCTGCCGCCCCAGGTGTCGGCCTGGAAGGCAAAGAACTGTCCGCGAAGGGTTGCCCCGAGGTTGGGACCAATCGAGTAGCGCAGATTCAATCCGAAGGCGGGGACCGGGGCCACGAGGTTCTTCGATTGCTTCGTTCCACCCCCGATCCCGTCCCCGACCTCTTCGTCGATGGGTCTGATCGTTCCATCGATTTCGAGGTCGGAATGGAACGTGAACAGGCTGAGACCTGCGGAGAGGCCGAGGTCCCATTTCTTCTTCTTGAGGACTGAGTGCTCGTAGGAGACCTGAGCGACCTTGGTACGGTTTCTGAGGTCGATGCTCGCCCCGACCTCGATGATGTAATCGCCCCACTGGATCTTCTCGTCGATGACATGATCGGCGCCGCGATTCCACTGGTAGTAGCCAAACGTCAGATCGCTCCGCTTGCCGAGACGGTAATTTGCGAAGATCCTGAAATCGAGGTTGTCGGGATTGAACCCAAGGTCGTCTTCGAGCCGAATCTCGGTGCCGGTGCCGTGTTCCTCCGAGTCGAGACGGATCAGAGAATCGAAGCGCATGAGGAAAGCGCCGATGCTGACGCGGAAACGCGCCCACGCCGGGTCGAGGGCAAAATCGACGGCGGTCGAACCGTCATCGTCCACCGTTTCCTGCGCAGCAAGAGGCGTGACGCAGAGCGCGGCCATGGCGAACACCGCGAGCGCCATCAGGCGAGTCTGTGGTCGGTTTCCCGTTCCGTGACCTCCTGACCGGAACCAAGCTGGGATGTAGTCTACACCGCGACAATTCGAATGGTTTTCCTTGCCGATGCATCCATTCAATTGTGGCGGGGCACACCGGCACGACCGTCACGGCCATGTGTGTTAGGGTGTGCCGGAATCCCTAGTGAACCGTCCCTTTTGCCAAATTTCAGGGACTATGCCCGAGGAGGCAGGAAAATGAACCGCAGGATTTTGCTCATTATTTTAATCTCAGTCGCTGCGATCGGCATGGCGTCGACAGTCATCGCGGCGGACACCGACAATTGGCCGCAGGTCATGGAGGGTCAGAGCTTCACCGTGACCATGTACGAGCCGCAGATCGATTCGTGGGAGGGGAACACCTTCGAAGCACGCGCGGCGGTTTCGGTCGTCGAGGGCGATGATCCCCCGGTCTTTGGGGCGGTGTGGATCAGCGGTCGCTTCGAGGTCGACCGCGACACCCGGATGGTTGATTTCTTTGACATCACGATTCCGACCGTGGCCTTTCCCGAGGCGTCCGAGGAGCAGCAGCAGGCGCTGACGACGTTTCTGGAAGAGAGAATCCCCCTGTGGAACCTCGAAATCGAGCTCGATCGGCTCGTGCCTCTTCTTGAATCCGCCGAAGTCGCGGTGAGCGACCAGGTAGAGCTCAAGAACGCGCCGCCCAAGATCATCATCAAGTACGTGCCGGCGGTGCTGATCCTCGTCGACGGAGAGCCGAAGTTTCAATCCATCGAAGGTTCGAGTCTCGAACGGGTGGTCAACACTCCCTACGTGATCGTCAAGGACACGAACACCTACTACCTGGCGACCGACACCCTGTGGTTCGAGGCCGGCACCCTCACGGGCCCATGGCGAATCGCCGGCAGCCTGCCCAAGGAGGTTCAAAAGGTAGACGACGAGCTCGAGAAACAGCGCCGGGAGCAGGGTGAGCCAGTGGCTGAGGATGAGGAGGGCAGCGACGACCGGGTCCCCGAGATCGTGGTCTCGACGGTTCCGGCGGAGCTCCTCTTCATCGACGGCAAGCCGGAGTTCGAGCCGCTCCAGGGCAACGACATCCTGGCGGTGTCCAACACCGACTCCGATGTCATCTTCGATATCGACGCTCAGAATTACTATGTACTGCTCTCCGGTCGCTGGTACCGAACCAAGGACCTCGACCGGGGCCCGTGGTCGTGGGTGGCCAACGACCAGGTTCCCGCGACCTTCGCGGAGATTCCGTCGGAATCGGATGTGGGTTATATGCGGGCCTCGGTTGCCGGCACCGACGAGGCGCGCGAGGCGCTCCTCGAACAGGCGGTGCCGCAGACAGCCGCTGTCAAACACTCGGCCGGCGCATCCTTCACGGTGGAGTACGGCGGAAGTCCGAAGTTCCAGCCGATCGACGGCACGGGCATGACCTATGCGGTCAATACCTCGGCGTCGGTGATTTTCTCCAGCGGTCGCTACTACTGCTGTGATCAGGGTGTGTGGTACGAGTCCGCCTCGGCGACCGGGCCGTGGCAGGTCTGCAAGAACGTGCCGGACGAGATCTACACCATCCCGCCGTCGAACCCGCTCTACAACGTCACCTATGTCAAGATTTACGACTCTACGCCGGAGGTGGTGTACGTCGGCTACACCCCGGGTTACACATCGAGCTATGTCTCCCACGGCTGCGTGGTCTACGGCACCGGCTGGTACTACCCGCCCTATTATTCCCCGTATCACTACTATGCGCGGCCGGCCACATGGGGCTTCCATGTGCGCTGGAACCCGTGGTACGGCTGGAGCTTCGGTCTCAGCTACTCGAATGGGCCCTTCCGCATCTCTGTCGGTTTCGGCGGTTGGGGCGGCGGCTGGTGGGGTCCGGGTCGATACCGGCCCTACCCACGCTACGGTTACGGAGCCGGCTACCGGGCGGGCTACCGCCACGGCTACGCCCACGGGCGCTATGCGGGAGGTGGGCGGCCGGCGCATTACGGCAATACCAACATCAACATCAATAACAACATCTATGCCCGGCCCGGGAACTCTGATCGGGTGGCGCGAACCCAGGATCGGGCGGGGACCCGTCAGCAGCCGACGGTGGCGCGCGACCGCGCCAACAACGTCTACAGCGACAAGAGCGGCAACGTTTACCGTCGTAACGACAATGGCAGCTGGGACCGGAGGGAAAGCGGCGGCTGGTCGAAGACCGATGGCGTTCCGTCGACGGGCGACCGGACCCGTCCGTCAACGAGACCATCCACCGGTGCCCAGCCCTCGACACGACCTTCGACCCAGCCCTCCACGAGACCCTCGACCCAACCGTCGACTCGACCGTCCACCGGCGCTCAGCCCTCGACTCGGCCCTCGACCAGGACCCAGCCGACCACGAGCAGCCGGCCGTCCTCGAGCACGATGAGCCGCGACTACAATGCTCGGCAACGGGGCAGCACGCGCTCGCAGCAGTACAACAGCGGAGGACGCAGCTCCAACCGTCCATCGGGCGGCGCAAGCCGCGGCGGCGGCGGCCGCAGGAGATGATAGGACCGGAGAAAAGAGAAAAAGGCGCGGATCACCGCGCCCTTTTTTCTGGTTGAGTTGAGTTACCTGAGGTCGAGCTCGACCGGTTCGCCCTCGCGGACGGTCACCCGGCCCTGGCGCTGCCCGGCCTCGGTGCCGATCGAGATGATGTAGTTATCGGCCTGCAGCGGTCCGACGCGAAGACCGCCGGGGGCCGGTTGCGGCGGGCTGGCCATGAAGAGCAGGCTCGAAAGATCGACCCCGTCCGCAGTCATGACGCGGACCGACGGCAACCGTTTGGCGGCGCCCTGCGCCATGCCCTTTGCGCTGCTCAAATACACGTCCACATAACCCCCGCGGCCGAGGTCGAGCGCAGCCTGTACCTCTTCACCGTTGTCTACCAGGAGGTCCGAACCGCAGCCGGTGGCACCGCCATAGGCAAAGCCGCACGGCCTGTAGGAGCCCGCCATGACGCCCGTAAAGGTCGCCAAACCACCGCCGTCGGTGAACCCGGTTGTGGTCTCCGGCCCCACCAGGTAAACCGGCGCACCACCCGCGGAGCCGGTGAGGGCGTGGACGGCGAGCATGATGCTGGCGCCATCGGGCGGCAGTAGCTCGAGAACGACCGGCCCTTCGGAGGAACCGGCCCGGAGGTCAAACTCCGATGGCACCGAGGGCGCGAAGCCCGTGTGGCTCGCCGTCAACACCAGTCGTCCGGACTCGAGGCCGCGTACCGAGAACCGGCCCTCGGCATCGGTGAAAGCGGTGGCGTTCTGGACGCCGTCTCCCACGCTGGCGAGGACCGACGCCCCGGCGACCGGCAGACCGTCGGTGTCGATGACGAATCCTTCGACCGCGGCGTCAGCATACTGGATAGCACAGCGATAGGTTTCGACCCTGGGAACATCGAGGAGCTTGGTGATCGGCGCCGAACCGGAGCCCGGCGGGGTATAGGAAGCATAGTAGTGACCCGCAGCGAGACCGGAGCCCATGAAACGACCGTCCGGATTGACCATGAACTGCATGGGTTGCTGGTCGATGCCGAAGAACTGGCGGTCGGCGGTGACCCGTTGCATCATCACCACCACACCCGGGGCCTGGGTGCCCTCGGTCGTGAGGACGAGGGTTCCGCCCGATGCGCGGTCATCGCCCAGCCAGATCTCACCTTCGATCTGAATGCCGCCGAGGATCAGGTCGGCCTCGACCGTCTCGCGGGCGCGGCCTTCGACCCTCTCGCTTGCCTTTTCCTGTCCGTGTCGGGCAGTCAGCTTCCACCGTCCAACCGGCAGCCGTTCCGCCCGGAAGTACCCGTCGTGATTCGTTCGCACCGTTGTTTCGGCGAAGTAGGCATAGGCAGCGTTCTCGGTGATTTCGACTGCGACGCCGGTAATCGGTCGATCGCTGCGATCGTATACCCGGCCGACGATGGTCATGCCGGTGTCCATCTCCACGTCGCCGATGTCGAAACCAACCTCATCGGGTTCCACACCGTCGAGCCGCCAGGTGGCGAAGCCCGGAGCACGGACGACGGCGCGACACGTCCCAGGGTCCATCCCTTCGAGGAGGAAGACGCCATCTACGTCGGTCGAGATGCTTGGCACCTCCTCGACCACGTGCGGCGCACGGAAGACCGAAGGCGACCCCGGTTCGCAGCTCACCTGGGCGCCGGGGATCGGCTGCAGGGTCTCGGCATCGAGGACGCGACCCGAAATGGCGAGGCCACGGTCGGGTACCACCGCCGCGAGCACAATCTCCTCGCCGACGGCCACCTCGACTCGCTCGCTGATCAGGGTTGCCGATCCGGGTAGCCTCACCCTCAGCTCATAGGTGCCGGTTTCGAGCCCCGATGCGCGGGCGACGCCGCCCTCTGAGTCCCATTCACCCTTGCCCGATTTGGCTTCGCGTCCATTGCTCAGGTAGGCCTGCCATCGCACCACGACCTCGTCCTCGGAAAACCGGCGAGCCGACAGAATCTGCTGTTCAATCTTCGCTCCGCCGGGAACTGTGACCAGGACTCGCTCGCGGTCGGCGGTGAAGCTGCCCTCCCACATCCCAAAGCCGCTGCTGAAGATCTTGACCGGGATCGTTTCCCTGCTGGTCACCCCCTGGATGCGGAGCCGGCCCTTGCGGTCGGTGTAATGGGTACGGTCGTTGAAGTAGACCATCGCCTTGACGACGCGGTCGCCGACCTCGTTCTGCACAACCAACACGATGTCGCGGCCCGGTGCGAGATCGAGGACCACAGGTTCGGCAACCGTCTCCTCGCCGACCTCGACCTCAGCCTCGGCACAGGCGCGGTCGGCGGCGCAGGCGCGAACCCGGACCGTGCCCGGGAGGAGTCCGGTGAGCTGGAATGAACCTTCGCCGGAGGTCGCTCCGACCTGGGTGTAACGAAAGCCGTCGATCTCGGCCATCTCACCGAGGGCTTCGACGCGCGCGCCGGAGAGGGGGTTGCCCGCCTCGTCACGAACCATACCGCTGATCGCGAGTCCGTCGTCGAGCTGCAGCTCGAGGTGCTGGGGGAACTCTCGGAAGTATGTTTGGACAGGGACCTTCCCCTGTGCAAGGACAACTCCGACATAGGCGGCGCCCCGATCGAGATTGTTGATCTCGATCAACCCGTCCGCACCGATGTCGTGTTTTTCGGCCACACTGAAGAAAAGACTCGTGACGGTCACCCGCTCCTCACGGGCCAACCACATACGCGCTTCGAGCGGAGGTTCCAGCTCGATGGTCAGCGCTCCCTGCGGCCGAAGGAGCAACGTGTGGCGGCGTCCGTCTACGATGATCTGTTCGGCGGTTGGAGCATAGCCGGGAGCAGAAACGACGATCCGCTCATCGCCGCGGCACACAAGGTCGAGGCGCCCTTCGGTCGTCTTCCATGATCCGGAAGCGAGCTCAGCAGGGGCGCCTGGGACCTGCCAACTCAACGATCCGGCCGTGACCGCTTCTCCGGTGACGGCATCCAGCACGGTATAGTTGGCAACCGGGAGATTCGGCAGACGGAAGTTTCCCTCCTCATCGGCGATGACCTCGAGAGGTGCTCCGAGACCGACGCGGACCCAGCTTGAACCGTTGCCGGCCAGTGCGGTGACGGCATCATCGATCACCGCACCATCCTGCGCGACCACCGATTGTTCGGCGCCGGCAACGCCCGCAGCCATCGCCAACCCTGTGAGGATGACGAGCGTGATTCGTCTCATGGTTGACTCCATATCTCGGACTATTCCAGGCCTGCCACCATCGGCACTTCGACTTGCCAAACGGTGGTCGTGGCCGAGGGTTCCCAGGTCTCCTGACCCACCAGCACGAGGCGACGGTTGTCGGCATCCGCGGTTACCAGGCGGCCGGCCGTGACGCCAGGGATCGGCAAACCAATCGCCACCGGCTCACCGTTCAACCGGTAGATATCGAGCTCGTGCCGTTGCCTGAGGGTGCCGTCGGGAAGTCCGACGACAAATGCCAGGAGGTTGTCACCGAGCACCACCGGGCGCTTGACGAGCGGCTGCGAGAGCTGCCAGCGGGAGTAGCGCTGGCGTCCGGAGGCGTCGTGGCTCTCTGGGGACGCCGCCCAGTTCGGCGCGCGGAAACGGGGGTTGGTACCGCGCCACGCCTTGGTGAGGCGGTCGCGATTGTCGAAGACATACACCGAGTAGCTGCGCGGGTCCACAAAGACCCATCCCCCGTCCGGAAGCGCCGCCAGACCGCCGGCGACGATGCCCTGGAACTTGACGCGTTTGGCCATTTCCGGGATCGGCATCGACGCCGGGTACTCCTGCAGCGGCAGGATCTCTCCGTCGTCGTACTGCACATAGAGATAGGTGTAACCGCTCGCGGTGCCCGCCGACTGCGCTAATCCAAAGACAACGATCCGGTCGTCGAAGACTAGAGGTTGTCCGGTAGGAGCGGCCGTAAAGCCGGGGTACTCGTGCAGAAAACGCCAGCTCGAGTCGTAAAAGACCCAGAAGTACCGATCGCCGAAGACCACACACCTGCCCGACCCACAACCCAGATGCTGCGGGCCCGTGACCTCACCCCGCTGAGTGCCCATGGGAAGGATCGATCGCAAATCCTTGCCCGTACGGAGATCTACCTCGCGCAATCCACTGGTGTAATCGGGAAGCAGCAGACGGTTGCCGCGGACCACCGCGTCGACCACCATAAACGCGGGTTTTTCGAGATTGAGAGCCTGTGCGCTACAGGAGTTCCCTGGCTTGTCAACAGGCGCAGCCAAGGCTCCGGCGCACAACAGTACCGCGCCGGCACAGTACACGATCACCCTCATAGTGTGCAGCATCGACTCCACCTGATTGGACGATCAGAATCGTTCTGACGCGTCCCGATCAGGGCGTTTCCGGCCACACGAATATGACGTAACAGTCGTACGGCAGTGGTACACAACCGTTTGGATGGTTATCGGCAAAGATCATCCACCCGTAGGGAATGGATTCCGCCTCGGCCAAGCTCGGAGCGAACATGGCCGGCACGAGAGCACCAATTACTAATACCGCAAGGACGAAAAGACCCACGTTACGTTTCGACATGATCCACCCTCCATCAGTAGTTACAATCAAGGTAGGCACGATTATCGTGAATGTCAAGGATAAATCTCGATATTGCTCCCGAGTCTGAAAACAAGCCAGTGTGCCCCGCCATAGCTGGTGGGGATAATCGAGGGCGCCGAGGCATTTCCCGCCTGTGCTGTGCGACCGATAAACACCCTATGTGTGTTGAGGATTCGAAGTATGGGCAGGTTTTTGCCTCGGCGAGGGAATACCACTCCAATTGTGGCGGGGTTTACACCAGCTCTCTCAGAAAGGAAAACCGAAATTGAGACGCAGGCCACGGATGTTCTGGCCCCAGCGGTAGCCGAGGCCGATCCGCGGCAATCGGAAGAACCACAGCTTCACCTTGGGCGTCGTGTCGAAAGCGAAGCCGAGCTCGTTCGAATACAGGATATCGAGGGGAGCACCCTCGTCTCGCTCGATGACCGCGTCGATGTATTGGCGGCGGATGAAGTAGAGACTGAGATTGCCCTGGTTGCCACCAATCGTGAACGGTAGCGGGTGGCGCGCGTTCAGGCCGAGTCGGACCTCGCCAAAATCGTCCGCCAGATCGAGGTCCGAGGTGAAGGTGGAAAAATATTGCACCTTGGTGCCGAAGCTGAGGTCGATCTTGCCGATCGGCCAGGTGACGAGCGTTCGCATCCCGACCGACCACACCCCGAAGCCGAGCTCATCGTCAAAGTCGTAGGCGTACCCGATCTCGGTGAACGGCTTGAGCACCCAGCCCTTGCCTGCAGGGACCAGGAACTCGACCCCCGGGGTCGCGGCCAGGGACTGGAAGCGGAGATTGAGGTCGATGGCTTCGTCGACGGTGAACCTGTAGACGCCGGCGTAGGCCGTCACCTTCAGACGCAGACCCCACGGGCGATCTTCCAACGGAATGAGGGGAAAGTACATCGGTATTCGAAGGTCGTAGACCTTGGTCTCCGACGCTGCCGAGTCTCCCGACCCCAGGGCGAAGGCGAATGGATGGACGGCGGGAGTGGACGAGCCGCCGCCCCCATCCTGGGCGTGGATTCGACCGGTCGCCAGCAGCGTCATCACCAGTGCCGCTGCAAGGCCGATCGCCCGCTTGATATTTTCGGGATCCACTCCGCGATAATACAAGAAAAAACACGACCCGGCGCGAAGGCCGGGTCGTGTTATGGCTCAGATTCGGCCGTTTTCAGCGTTCCGTCGGCTTGAAGTCGACGCGACGATTTCTGGCTCGGCCCTCGGCCGTGTTGTTTGGCGCAATCGGTTCATTCGGCCCGAATGCCTTGGTGGTCAATCTTCCGCCGGCCACGCCGTTCGAGACCAGATGGGCCTTTACAGCATCGGCCCTCATCTGTGAGAGCTGCATGTTCCACGCCATGGCCCCGGTGTTGTCAGTGTTGCCCTGGATTTCGACCATGTACTGCGGGTTCTTCTTGAGAAAGCCGGCTACCTTGAGCAGTACCTCGGCGGCTTCGGGTCTGATCGTGGCCTTGTTGAGGGCGAAGAGCACCTTGCCCCTGACCATCCATTCATCGCCCATGACCTCGATGCCCT
>CAYPBC010000053.1:0-9576 GCA_964408845.1 uncultured Thermoanaerobaculia bacterium | reverse complement strand
TCCCCGATCTCGTCGAGGTGATCCCCGCTCTTCATTCGCTGCACATCGCACGATCTGATGCAGTTGTCAGTCAGTTCGGCGGAGAAAATGACGGCCCTCGATCGGAGGCGGAGCGGCAGGTAATGGCAACTCTCACCCCCATAGAAATGATGGTGGAGACCGATCAAGGCGTTTTCTTCCGGTACATCGCGCCGTACACCGCCGAAGTATCACCAGGGAAGAACTGTCTGGCGTGCCATGATGTTCGGGAAGGCACCGTGCTCGGGATCGTCGACCTCGAACTCGATCTCACCAGACAACGCTCCGCCGCGGTCAGATACACGGGTGGCATTGTCGCCATCCTCTTGTTGTTCGCGATTCTGCTCGCCTTCTTCCTGCGCCGGCTTCTGGTACCCATCGTTGATGCCACCCTGGAAATACACGCCGTCGTGAGCAAGGCGGAGCAGGGCGACTTCTCTGGCCGGCTGGACGAAGGCGGACCTGACGAGATCAGCCGGATGTCGGGTCAGACAAACCGTCTCATGGCGACCCTGGAGGACGGCTTCGGCACGATCGTCAGAGATGTCGAGACTCTCTCGGGCCACCAACACGTGGGCGGCGATCGCAACCTCCTCACCCACACGGTGGCGACCGTGAGAGGCATGGTTGATGCGGTCCGCTTTCGGCAGACCATCGAGGCGGATCGGGATTTAGATGAGATCTATGAGCGGATCCGAACCCTCCTTCGAAGTGATTTTAACCTCGAGCACTTCTCTCTCTATGAAGTTGATCCGGAGGTGGATCGCTTGAATGTCCGGTATGTCGAGGGTCTGCCGGAGGGTCGTGAGTTATGGTGCGACAGTGAGATCCTGGCCGACGGCACAGCGTGTCGGGCCCGGCGGACCGCGCAGGAAATCGACTCATCCGCCGAGGCGGGAATATGCGGTGCCTTTGTTGGCAACTGCATCTCGTCGGCGCAGGACTTCGTCCACATATGCATGCCACTGATGTTGGGCGGAGGTGTCGGTGGTGTAGTGCAGATTCTCTACAACGCTGACGGCGAGGAAAGAATCCAAGGACAACTCCACACCATCAGGAGGTGCATCGAAGAGGCCACACCCGTGATGGAATCCAAGCGGCTGACCCAAATCCTCAAGGAGACCACCCTCAAGGACCCGATGACTGGGCTTTATAACCGGCGTTTCCTGGAGGAGTTCTCGTTCAGGCTCACCAGCTCCGCCGAGCGCCGAGAGAGCGGTCTATCGCTATTGATGTGTGACCTGGACGCCTTCAAACAGATGAACGATGCCCACGGACATGCGGTCGGAGACCGTGCCCTCAGAGAAGTCGTCAGAGTGATCAGCTCATCGGTTCGACACAGTGATCTCGTTATACGGATGGGGGGGGATGAGTTTCTCGCCGTTCTCGCGGATTCGTCCGCTGACAAGGCGATGGAGGTCGCAGAACGCATCCGTTCCAGTCTGGAGGCAAACCAGTTCGCCGTCGACTCGGGAACATTTCATTTGACCGTGTCTCTGGGGGTGTCCATCTACCCAGCTGATTCAGAAAACTTCGAGGACTGCATGAGAGCCGCCGACGCGGCGCTTTACAAGGCCAAGGAGGCAGGACGAAACAAGGTTGTACGATTCAGCCGGGAAATGCTGCGAACGTGATGGCGGGGTCCACTGATGGTCCCGCCATCGCCTTCAACTCGGACCGAGGCGGCAGGGCGGACATCTGGATCCTATCGGTATCCGAAGCTTCCGTGGACTATTGATCACGAGGATTGCGGTGCACCGTTGCTCCGACGACCGAGAATCGTTGTAGGATTGGCAGTATTCAGCCGCTGCCGTGTGCCGGTTTGATTCCGGACGAAACGGCGGGGCCATAAGGAGGAGCAATGATGAAATCAGGTCTGATGACGTTGATTACCTGCTGTGTAATGGTCGCGATGATCGGTTGCAACAAGTCAGAGACGGTGGTCGAGGCCGGGACCGAGGCAGCCGGCGAAACGGCAGTGACCGAGTTTGCGGTGGAGGACGCGGAAGCCGCAGTCCGGCACGACGTGGTCTACGCCTGCAACTGCGGGCCCGAGTGCGCTTGCGGCTCCGTCAGCACCGAGGCCGGCCCCTGCTCCTGCGGCACCGAGATGGCGGCGACCCACGTGGTCAAGGTGGACGGCCACGACGCGCTGCTGTGTACCTGCTCAGGCGACTGCACCTGCGAGATCGACGCCGAGGACGACGCCAAGTGTGCGTGCGGCGAAGAGCTCAAGCGGGTCAGCCTCGAGGGCAGCGGGCTCTACTTCTGCAACTGCGGCGGCTCGTGCACCTGCAACTTCATCTCTGCCGAGCCGGGCAAATGCAGCTGCGGCATGGAGCTGATCACCAGCTAATCTGCTCGGCACCTGTTATCGACAGGGCAACGTCGCAATCAGCTGGTTGTGTCGACACCTAACCGTAATCGTGCCAGACACATCTGTTTGACTCGTCCGCACGTGTGCCAGCAGATCGCCGGTGAGAATGACTCATTCCAGGTACCATATGACGATGAGACGTGTCACGGCCGGCCGGCCGATGGCCACGGTGATGCTGATTGGCGTCCTGGTGTTTCTTACAGGGGCGGCGGCGGCGTTCGAGCCGCTGCCGCGGGTCGAGCCGGAGATTCTCGGTCTGGACCCCGGCGGACTCGATGACTTTCTCGACGAGCTCGAAGGTGTGGACGGCGCGCGATCGGTTGTTGTCGTCCATCGCGACAAGGTCGTGGCGGAGGACTATTGGTGGGGATCCTCTATTAGCTTGCACCACGTCCGTTCGGTGACCAAGAGCATCACATCGACCCTGATCGGAATAGCCATCGACCGCGGATTCATCGACAGCGTCGACGTCCGCATGGTGGACTATCTGCCTGCCAACATTCGACCTTCCGACGGCGCCAAGGACGCCATCCTGGTGCGCCACTTGCTGACCCACACCTCGGGCTTCCGGTGGGAGGAAAACGCGGATTTTTCGGCCTGGGCTGGCTGCGCCAACCCGATCCGCTTCATCCTCAACCGCTCGCTGGAATCCGATCCAGGGGGCGACTTCAATTACTCGACGCCCGCGACGCACGTGCTGTCGGCGGTTCTCGAGGAGGCGGCTGGTATTGGCGCGGAAGTCTTTGCCGACGCCTATCTCTTCGCGCCTCTCGGCATCTCGGACCGGCGGTGGGAGCGCGACCCCCAGGGTTACCCATTCGGTGGCCACGGTGTCGAGCTTCGCACCGAGGACATGGCCAAGTTCGGTGTGCTGTTTCTCAACCACGGCCGGTGGATATCTGAACAGGTTGTACCGGCCGATTGGGTGCGCCAGGCGACAGCGGCCCACATCAACGGCACCTCGAGCTGGGGGCCGGTCGACCGGGTCAGCTACGGGCTCCTGTGGTGGTTGGCCACGGCTGACGGAATCGACCTCTATATGGCCCTCGGGTGGGGTGGCCAGTTCGTGGTTTGCGTCCCGGCCCTCGACCTGGTGGTGGCGACCAATGCGCGATGGCAGGTCAATGCGTCCCAGGCCGACGCGCAGGAGCGCGCGATCCTCGAGGTCATTGTCGATAAATTGCTGCCAGTGATCCCGGTCCGGCAGCGCCGTCCAAGGCGCCCTGCAGGGCGTGTTCATCCAGTGGCGGCTACTGGGACCGCCGAGCTCCAGCTCGGCATAATTGGGGCCAAGGTTTCGACCACTCCCGAGGATAGACGTCAGTCATCAGATCCGATCGTGAGGGTTCTCGCACGGTAGCTGGCGATCGCCGCCTGGGTGCGGCCGATCATTGCGTGCGGCGCGATTCGGCCGCAGTGGCCCTTGCCGTTGATCGGCTCGCACAGACCGCGGCAGAACGATACCTGGTGGCCGTTGTATGGGCACTCGATGGTCGTGTAGGACCGAAAGGCGATCCGCTTGCGTTCAGTCCTTGGCCGGAGCAATGCCATCGAGTACCCCCAACGACATATTACCAGGATCAATTCCTGAGGAGTAGGAGCGCGCGGGCGCGTTTGGTGGAGGTGCCTGGCTCCCGAGGTGACGATGTCCTCATCGTCACCTCGGCGTGCCTGGCACCCTCTCGGGAAGCGCGCTGAGAGAAGAACCCGTCGAAATTCAGGTGTAAACTGCTCCAATGAACCCGACATCAACCGACGAATCCGCGATCTTCGCCATCGAACGGCCGGCCCCAGAGCTCTTCACCTACTACTTTCTCTCCTCTCTCGTCCTCGGGCCATTTTTCATCTTTCCGCTGATACCCCTCTATTTCCGATACCACACCTTGCGCTACCGCTTTAACGAGGAGGGCATCTCGATGCGCTGGGGGATCCTCTTCCGACGCGAGATCAACCTCACCTACGCACGGATCCAGGACATCCACCTGCGGTCCAACTTCGTCGAGCGATGGCTGGGACTGGCGCGGGTCGAGGTGCAGACCGCGAGCGGCAGCTCGGGCGCCGAGATGACCCTCGAGGGTCTGCTCGGGTTCGAGGCGATCCGCGACTACCTCTACACCCGCATGCGGGGCGCTCACGGCCGAGGAAGCCAGGCCGGCGACGCGGCGGCCTCACGGGCGGACCTTGCGGTCGATGCCGCGGCTGCGAACGAGCTCGCCGCAACTTTGCTTGGGGTGACCGTCGAGCTGCGCGCGGTGCGAGAGGCGCTGGAGCGGCGCCGCTCGGACGAGAGCCATGGTTAAACGACTGCTCCTGCAGCTGATGCGGGTGCCCCCTGAGCCGCACGCACCATCGGGTTCGGCGGGCTCGGCGGAGGTCTTTCGGGCGTCGAGGAGCTACCTCCACCTCAAACTCATTCGCTGGGCGGGCGGGCAGGTGATGACCCTCCTCGGTCTCGTCGCGGCCCTTGCCTTCCTACACTTGGTTGGATCGGGGCAGATCGACGTCCTCGACGAAATCCCGCACAGGGCGATCGTCCTCAGGTTCATGGGCTGGGCCGAGGTCATCGGCATCATCGGTTTCGTGGTGCAGCTTCCGGTGTCCCTGTTCTTCGTCCTCCTCGACTGGGAGATGCGCTGGTACATCGTCACCGACCGCAGCCTGCGAATCCGCGAGGGCGTGTGGAGGGTCAACGAGATGACGATGACCTTCGCCAACGTGCAGGAGGTCTCGATCCGACAGGGCCCCATCGAGCGGCTGTTCGGGATATCGAATCTCCGGGTGCGGACCGCGGGCGGCGGTGCAAGCGCGGGTTCGGGCTCGCAGCACGGCGAGAACGAGGAGAAGTCGGGCCACATCGGCTACTTCCGCGGCGTCGATAACGCGCCGGCGATCCGCGATCTGATCCTCGAGCGTCTCAAGAGGCTCCGCGATGCCGGTCTCGGCGACCCCGATCAGGTGCCGGCGGAGATTGACGAGGACGGTGAGGAGAAGCCGGCCGGCCTCCTCGATGCGGCCCGGGAGATGCTGGCCGAGGCACGAGCCCTCCGCCGGGCGGTCGAGCGGTAGAACCCGCGCGGGAGCGAAGTAGTTGAGAGCCTGAGGCGAACAGCCCGTACCTTGGAGGTGCCTGGCATCCCGACATGACGTTGTCCTCAACGTCTTGTCGGCGTGCCTGGCATCCTCTCGGGAAGCGCGCTTCGGATCATCACCACCCGCGACGCGCCGCCGGTGAGGTCGCGAACGATCTGCATATTCTCGGGGAGCGAAGACTCGACATCGGCTTTTGCCGGGCACTCGAGACACGCCAGGGCTCCGGCGGCCAACAGACCGACCTCGAAGAGTTTCAACACCACCTCGAGCCCTTTCTCCCAGTCTTCGAACGGCGGGTCGGCCCATGCGATGTCGAAGCTGTCTCCGCGTCGGGCCAGTTGGTTGACTGCGGCGGCTGCGCCGCGAAGCATCACCTCGGCACGGTCGGCGGTGAGATCGAAGGACGCAGAATTCTCCTCGATGAGGTGCGCGGCGGCGCGGTGTCTCTCTACGAAGACCACCGAGCGAGCGCCCCGCGACAGGGCCTCGAGCCCGACGGCGCCGGTGCCTGCAAACAGGTCGAGGAAGCGCGCATCGCGCAAGTGGTCAGCAAGGATCGCAAAGGCACGCTCCCGCATGGCGTCAGGGGTCGGTCGCAGCGGCATCGATTTTCCGGGCCCACGTATCCGACGCGAACGCCACTCGCCGCCGGTGATTCTCACGGTTTCGGATCCACGATGTGGAGGATCACGAGGTCCAGCGAGTCGGGCGACACCATTTCGCGGATAAAGGTGTCGTCGTGTTCGAGGACCACCAGTCCCTCGGGCCAAACCTCGACGACCGTCGCGAAGCCGCCGGTCATGAGCTGGACCCTGTCTCCACGTTTCGGCGTCCAGGCGCGAATTTCTTCGGATGATGGGCTGGCCTCAAACACCACACGTTGGAGATCATCGAGGGCGCCCATAATCCGTGACAACGGCAGCGAGACGATGGCCATGGGAGAAAAGCGGAGCAGTCGCGGAGCCTCCGGCCCGACGTGCAGCGTGAGTTGGACAGAGGCGGTCGACGTGCCCACGTCGGATGAGATGGGTTCCTCGCCGAGCTCCTCAGCATTCTTCTGGAAGGCGACCAGGTAGACCAGGTACTGATCGGCAGGCAGGGTGATGCGACGCAAGAAGTCTTGCTTGCCGTCCCTCCGCTCGCTCACCACGACCGCGCGGTTGCTGAACAGAGTGATCCGGGTGGCCAGGTTTCTGCCAGTCACCACCCGTTCCGCCACCGGGACCGGCGCCTGCGCAAACGACGTTCCGGCAAGATACATGATGACGGCGAGAGCGAGTCGGGTTGTGCTCACGGCTTCTCCTCTGCCTGCAGGCAGCGCGCCGTGTCAAGCGCCCAGGCGAGTGCCTCGTCGTCGCGCATGACGCCGTCGATCAGCGCATCGCGGGTCAGCTTGAGGGTGCGGCCGACTTGGGGCCCGGGCGGGATCCCGGCATCGACAAGTTGGTGGCCGCTGACCGGAAGCGACGCGCGGGCGGCGGCCACCGCCGCCTCCGCGACAACGCGCCGCAACTCGAGGGGAAGGCTCGCCATAGCCAGCAGCAACGCTTCCGCGGACCGCTCTTCCACGACTTCCACCCGTCGCGAGAGGAGGACGCTTGGATCAGCCGCTTGCCGGATGGCCGATATCTCGTCGGGCAGGGCAAGGAATCGCCTACGGACGGTTCCGGCGAGCTGAAGCCGCCGGGACAAACTGTCCTCCGCGCCGGGTCCGGCGCACCGGGCGAGACCCCCGAGGTACAGCATCCACCGCTCCGGTGGAGGGCTGAGCTGCTCGAGCTGGTACCACGCCAGCTGCCCCTCGATCTCCATGAGATAGCTGCGGACCTCCTCGGACCAGACGAACTCCGGACAGATTGCGGGCAAGAGACCGAGGTCGGCGACCAGAGCGAGCGCCAGGGTCGGATGCGGTTCTCCGAGAAGATTCTCCAGCTCGCGTCCCAGGCGTTGGCCGGAGAGATGCTCGAAAACCCCCTCGCCGATGGCGGTGGTCATGAGGTTCCTGGTGTCGGTGGCGATAGTGAATCCGAGGCGTCGCGCATAGCGAACGGCGCGCAGCGCCCGGGTCGGGTCGTCGATGAAGGAGAGCGAGTGGAGAACTCGAATCTCCTTGCGATCGATATCCTTGCGGCCGCCGAAGAAGTCCACCAGCTCCCCATAACGATCGCCCGACAACGCGATAGCGAGCGAGTTGATGGTGAAATCACGGCGATAGAGATCCTGGCGAATGAGGGAGGTGATGACCTCGGGCAGGGCCGCCGGCGTGCGATAGAACTCGGTCCGTGCGGAGGCCACGTCCACCCGCAAGCCGTCGGGAAGACTCACCACTGCGGTGAGGAACGGTGCGTGGGGGTGATGGCGACCATCCAAAGCGTCTGCGAGGGCGGAGGCAAAGGCGATGCCGTCTCCTTCCACCACGAGATCGACATCTTCGTTGACGCGCCCGACGAGGAGGTCGCGCACCATCCCGCCAACCAGGTAAACGGACACTCCCTGGGCGTCCGCCACCCGCCCGGCTGCGGTGAGTAGGCGCTGCACCCAGGCCGGGGCGTTCTCACGCAGCATGCGTGCGATCTGTTGGCTCACCGGACGGGTGCCGGCCATCCGATGGTCGAGGGTAGATCCCGCTGCGTGCTGGTGTTCGAAGAGACGGCGAAAGAGCTCCATGCGGGTGATGATTCCGGCGGGGTGGCCGGCGTCTTCCACCACGACGAAGCGGAGAGACCGTTCGAGGAAAAGATCACCGAGCTCGTCGAGCGGGGTCGCCGCCGATACCGTGGGGAGCTCGGGCTGCATCACGGTTCGCACCGGGCGCTCCGCCATGCCGTGACTGACCGCGCGGTCGAGGATCTGGCGGGTGACCAGACCCACCAGCTCGCCGGTGGCGCCATCCCGCACCGGAAGCGCGTTGACCCGTAGCTGGTTGATGCGGTCCTTGGTCTCCTCGACCGAGTTGGTGTCGTCGACCGAGAAGATGGTACGAGCGGCGATGTCGATGGCGGTGGCCGGCGGCGGCATCTCGATGGCGAGGATGTCGAGCAGCTGCTCGCGCACCTCGACCGGCATCGCGCCGGAGATACGGGCCGAGGCCGCAGTTGGGTGGCCGCCGCCGCCGAATCGCTGTGCGACACGGCCGACATGAAGTCCGGGGAGATGCGAGCGGAGGATGAGATTGATGTTGGGCGGACGCACCAGCATCACCGCACCGACCCCGATCTCGAAGATCTCGATCCATCGGTGGACCACGAAGGCGGCCTCCTCGTGATACCGATCCACCTCGACCATGGCGATAGCGACCGGGACGCCGGCGATGTCGATCTCCTCGGTCGCCTCCACCATTCGGTTGAGCAGCTCGAGCTGCTCCGGCTGCAAGGCTTTGAGGACCCATCGCCGCACCCAGGTCAGCGATGCCCCCTGCTCGATGAGCCAGGCGCCGACGCGAAGGTCTGTGGGCGTTGTCTCGCGGTAGGAGAGGCCGCCGGTGTCCTCGTAGATCCCCATCAGGAGAAGGCTGGCCTCCTCGGAGGTAGGTTCGATGCCCCGTTCGCGGAAGAGCTCGGCGACGATCGTACATGTGGCGCCGACCGGTTGCTCGAAGACCTCGTCGACCGAAAGACCGTCCTCCTCCTCCTCCATGTGATGGTCGATCAGGGTGACCGGACAACCGGCGCGCTCAATGAGACCGTAGACTTCGCCGAGTCGTGTGGGGCTGCGCGTGTCCACCACCACCGCGTGCTCGATCTTCTCGGTGCGGGCCTGACGTAGCTTGAGTTCGGGATAGTCGAGCTCTGTGTCGGCCAGGAAGCGGCGTACCGCCGCCTCCTGTGAGCCCGGGAAGAGGACCCTCGAGCCGGGGAAGAGCCGCACCGAGCACACCGCCGCCGAAAATGCGTCGAAGTCGGCCGAGAGATGAGTGGTGATGATCTTCACGCCCTCATTGTATTGAATCCACGACCCGCGTCCGAGTCCGCGTCCGACCCGTGCCCGTCTCCGTGCCTGTCCGTACCCGTACCCGATGGGTCGCCCGCCGTCCGCGGTCTGCGACCGCGGCTCTGCCCGTTTCCGTGTCCGCGTCCGTGCTTGTGCCCCGG
>CAYPBC010000052.1:0-9600 GCA_964408845.1 uncultured Thermoanaerobaculia bacterium | reverse complement strand
CCCCGCTTTCGCAGCTCGGCGGCCAGGCGGTTCGGACCCCAGCCCCGGGTCGCGGCCCGCACCTCGACAAAACGCTCGGCCACCCGTTCATCATTCACCAATCCCAGAGCCTCGCAGCGAGCGACGGCTTCCTCGATCTGGTCGGCCGGAAAGTCCCTGTGGCGGAGCTTGTCTGAGAGCTCGCGCCGGAAATGATCTCGGCGCGACAGCAGATCAAGAGCAGTCTGATAGGCGTCCCGTCGAGGAGTCATGGGTATTAGGCATTAGGTATTAGGTATTGGCGATTAGCAAGACCATGGATCCTGAGCTAATACCTAATACCTAATAGCTAATACCTTCTCCCTACCCACTTTCGCCGAACTCGAAGGGTGACTCTTCGGAAAACGGATCGAGATCCGTCTCGGTGCCCAGTTCCAGCACCCCATCCATCTCCTCGCGGGAAATGTCCGAAGTGGACTGGATGCCCTGGATCTTGAGCTTGAACTCGTCCGGGTTGGTGGCCCGCCGCAACGCCTCCTCGAGAGTGATGAGACCGTTCTTGTATAGCAGGTAGAGCGACTGGTCGAAGGTCTGCATGCCGTATTGGCTGGTTCCCTGGTTGATGGCGTCCCGGATGAGTTTGGTCTTCTCCTTGTTCTCGACGCAGTCGCGGATGTAGCCGGTGGAGATGAGAACCTCCACAGCGGGCACGCGGCCGAGTCCGTCTGCGCGCGGCAGCAGGCGCATGGAAATGATGGCCTTCAGGACCGCCGACAGCTGGATACGGATCTGCTTCTGCTGGTGCGGCGGGAAGACCGAAATGATGCGGTTGATTGTCTCGGTTGCGTCCACGGTGTGGAGGGTCGAGAAGACCAGGTGGCCGGTCTCGGCCGCCAACAGCGCGGTCTCGATGGTCTCGTAGTCTCGCATCTCGCCGACCAGGATAACGTCCGGGTCCTGGCGCATGGCCGAGCGAAGCGCCGACGAGAACTGCTTGGTGTCGACGTCGACCTCCCGCTGATTGATGATCGACTTCTTGTCGCGGTGGAGGAACTCGATCGGATCCTCGATCGTCATGATGTGCTCGATCCTCCGCGTGTTGATAAAATCCACCATCGACGCCAGCGACGTCGATTTGCCCGATCCGGTGGTTCCGGTCACAAGCACCAGGCCCCGCTGCTCCTCGCAGATCTTCTCAAGAATCTGCGGCAGCATCAGCTCCTTGAACGTCTGGATCCGCGCCGGGATCAGGCGCAGGACCAGGCCGACCGACCCCCGCTGCTGGAAGATGTTGCAGCGGAAGCGGCCCATTCCCGGCACCGAGTATGCGATGTCAGTCTCGAGCAGGTGTTTGAAGCGCTCTTTCTGGCGCGATGACATCATCGAGAACGCCATCGCGATGGTGTCCTCCTGCATCATCCGTTTGAACTCGGTCAACACCTGCAGGCGTCCGTCGATGCGCAGCACCGGGTGGGCCCCGACCTTGATATGAACATCGGATGCCTTGCGCTCGACCGCCACCTTGAGGACGTCATTGATATGCATAGTTCCCCCTCAATCACATTCAAGTGTAACTCATGATCACGGCTGCCTCGGCGCGCAACGTTCAAACGTTTGAACGTTTTAACGTGAAACGTTTCGTACCGGTACACTCTCTCCGTGAACTCGCTCGTCTTGATCCTGCTCGTCGTGTATGCGGTGGCGTTGCTCGCGCTATCGGGAGGCCGGCACGGGGGCGGCGCGGTCGACTACCTGCTCGCCGGTCGCAGACTGACGCTTCCGGCCTTTGTTGCGACCCTGGTGACCACCTGGTACGGCGGCATCCTCGGAATCGGCGAGTATGCGTGGCGCTTCGGTATCTCGACCTGGTTGGTTTTCGGCATCCCCTACTACCTGATCGCCATCGTCTTCGCCATCTGGCTGGCGCCGCGACTCCGGAGGACCGGCGCGATCACGATTCCCGATCTGCTTGCCGCTGCATACGGCCGCAAGGCAGCGCTCACCGGCGCCGCCGCCGTCTACGCCGCCACCCTCCCGGTGGCCTATCTCCTGATGCTCGCGGTCCTGATCGAACAGGTCACGGGGTGGCCGGCCATCACCGCGGTCGCGGTGGCGGCGGCCTTTTCCGCGTTGTACGTCGGCATCTCCGGTTTTCGCTCGGTGGTTCGCACCGACGTTCTACAGCTGATTCTTATGTACGGCGGCTTTCTGATCCTCCTGCCGGTCGCCCTCGCCCACACCGGCGGTCTTTCGGGTCTGTGGGCCGCCCTACCGCGGGGCCACCGAACTTGGGACGGCGGGCTCGGCTGGCAGACGGTGGTGGTGTGGTATCTGATCGCGATGCAAACCGTGGTCGAGCCGGCCTTCTACCAGAGGGTCTTTGCCGCCCGGAGCCCCCGCATAGCGCGGACGGGTGTGCTGGTTTCCGTCGCCATGTGGATCGTCTTCGATTTTCTCACCGTCTTTACGGGTCTCGCGGCGAGGGTGCTGTTGCCCGACCTCACGGACCCCATGAGCGCGTACCCTTCCCTGGCCGCCCTCGTGCTCTCGCCATGGGCTGCAGCCCTCTTCACACTGGGGCTCTTCGCGACGGTCATGTCGACGCTCGACTCCTACCTGTTCATCGCCGCAACCACGATCGGACACGATTTTTTGAAGAGGTCCAACGATCCGCAGACCGAGAGGCGCAACACGCGACTCGGGCTCCTGCTGTCGGCCATCCTTGCAGCGACGGGAGCGCTGATCTTCGACTCGGCAGTCGCAGTGTGGCACGACGTGGGATCGGTCGTCACATCCACCCTGCTCCTGCCGGTTTTGGCCATTCACCTGCCCCCCCGGTGGCGACCGAGCCAGAGCGGTGCGGTGTCGGCCATGGTGCTTGGCGCGGTTACCTCGAGTCTGTGGATTCTCGGGAAAGACGCCGTCGGCTACCCGCTGAGCGTCGAACCCATGTTTGCCGGGTTGGCGATCTCCGCCTCGTGTCTGCTGATCGATCGTCTGCTGGAAAATCGATCAACATCTTGACTATCACCACCGGACTCATTAGCCTGACGGAAATGAGCTACAACAAGAACCTGTTCGTTGCGGCCGCTGCATTCCTGTCGATCGTCGTTGGGGCATTCTCGGCAGGAGCTCAGGAGGCCATGGAGAGAACCGGAGCGACCTCACGAACCGCACACCCGGCCCCCGGCCGGTTCGATGGCTACCTCTTTCTCGATGCTGACGGGCACCCGTTGCCGTTCCAGTCCGATGACGAGATCGAGCGGTTTTTGAGCACGGCGACGATGGTTTCCATCAAGAAGATTCCGGTCGGCGTCAGCGGCCCGAGGAAGATGCTCCTTGCCGGCGAGGGTGTTCGAGCTCACGCGGTGTTCAAGGACATCGACCAAGAGAAGCGCAACCAACGCGACACGACCGCGGGCAAGTCGAAAATGTACCTCATGTGGCGTGACTGGTTTGGATACGATATTGCCGCCTATCATGTCGACCGTCTGTTGGGCAACAATCGTGTGGCGCCGGTCATCGAGCGTGCGATCAAGCGACACGATGGCTCGGTTCAGATCTGGCTCGAGGGGGTCATCACCGAAAACGAGAGAAGAGCAAAGGGCTTCGATCCGCCGAACATCGCACACTTCAACCAGCAGAGAGAAATCATGCACGTCTTCGACAACCTGGTGGCCAATCGCGACAGTAACCTCGGCAATGCTTTGATAGATCGCAACTGGCGTTTGTGGTTCATCGACTGCTCGCGCTGCTTCGGAACCTCGGAGGATCTGCTGTTTCCGGAAGCTATCACCCACTGCGAACGACGTCTGTGGAATGTCCTGCGCGACCTCGACGAAGCCGAGGCCACCCGGCAACTGACCCCCTATCTGTCCAAAGCCGAGATCCGAGCCCTCATGGTGCGTCGTGACAAGCTCGTGGAATACATCAAGGCGCTCATCGACGAGTGGGGCGAGGGGGCCATCCTCTTTGACATCGGTCCAGCGACGGGAATCGCCCCCTGGGGGGGGCGATTAGGTATGAGGTAGTAGCTTCATCGCAGGGCCCAACCGAACCCATGGGTGTTATGTGCTAATAGCTTTCTCTGCAGAGTACAATCAACCGAGGAGGCTGACATGCTCCCGGTGCTTGACAGCGAGGCGATGCGAGAAGCGGATCGACACACCATCGAGGTTCTGGGCGTTCCCAGCTTGGAGTTGATGGAGAACGCTGCGTCCGGCGTGGTCGACGCCCTTAGCAAAAGCTTGCCGGACGCACGCCGGATCCTCATTCTCTGCGGCCGCGGCAACAACGGCGGAGACGGGCTTGCGGCCGCCCGTCTCCTGGCCGGCGGCGATCGCGAGATCAAGGTCCTGCTCTTCGCGGATCCCGACACCCTCAGCCCGGACGCCGCCGAAAACCTCGGGCTGGCGAAATCGGCCGGTGTGCCGATCACGGTGGTCGAAGGCGAGAATTTTGACGCCCTCAATGCCGAGCTCGCACCAATCCCCCCGGACGTCGTCGTGGATGCCCTCCTCGGCACCGGCATCGACCGGCCGCTCGGTGGACGATTGGCCCGGGTCGTGGAACGAATTGAAGAGGCCGGTCTCAAGGTGGTTGCGGTCGACGTCCCAACCGGGCTCAACGGTTCGTCGACCGCCATCCCGGGACCGGTAATGCCCGCAGAGCTGACGGTGACCATGGCCGCTCTCAAGGTCTGTCACGTGCTGCCCCCGGCATGTCTGTGCTGTGGGGAGGTGGCGGTGGTCGACATCGGTATTCCCGACCCCGTCCTCGAGAACGGCTGCAATCTGCGCTGGGTCGAGGCTGAAGATGTCACGTTCCTCCTGCCGCTGCGGCAAGCCGACTCGCACAAGGGGAGCTTTGGTCACCTCCTGCTGGTAGCCGGGGCCGAAGGGAGGGGCGGCGCCGTTGCGATGGCGGGCCGTGCCGCCGTGATCGCCGGCGCCGGTCTCGTAACCATGGCCGTCCCACAACCAGTGGTCCCGGTGGTGGACGGCGCCTGTTTGGAGGCCATGACCCATCCGCTGAGGACAACCGAGGATGGGTTCATCGCCGGGCCCGAGGGTCTCGACGGATTGATCGAGCGGATGACCGCTGTTGCCACCGGTCCCGGGATGGGAATCGGAGAAGGCGCCGCACACACCCTGGAGTGGATCCTCGACCACTGGGACGGACCCCTGCTCCTCGACGCCGACGCCATCAATCTCCTCGCCGGCAGACCGGAGCGATTGGCCGGGCGTGGGCAACCGCCCGTGCTCACCCCACACCCGGGTGAGCTCGCCCGACTGCTCGGCCGTACCACCGAGGAAGTGGTCGCCAACCGTGTGGACGCCGCACGCGAGGCGGCCGCAAAGACCCGTGCGGTCGTCGTCGCCAAAGGCTTCCGGACGGTGATCGCGGATCCCGACGGCGAGGCCTGGATCAACCCGACGGGCGATGACGGCCTGGCTTCCGGAGGCTCCGGCGACGTCCTCACCGGGACCATCGCCGGCCTGCTCGCCCAGGATCTGGAACCGGACCGCGCGGCGATCGTCGGTTGCTGGCTGCACGGGCGGGCAGGAGAGCTCGGCGGCGAGACCTACCCCGCCGCGGTCCCGGCCGCAGAGCTGCCGAAGCTGGTGGCCCGGGCCTGGCGGGAGCTCGAAACGCCGTGACCGCCGTCGAGACCAACTCCTCGGCTGAAGCGACCGAGGCCGCCGGGACCCGCCTTGCCGATCATCTCCGCGCCGGCGACGTCGTGCTCCTCGAGGGCGACCTCGCCGCCGGCAAGACGACCTTCGTGCGGGGTCTTCTCCGAGGCCTCGGCGGCGATTCCGAGGCCGTGTCCTCACCGAGCTTCGTCCTCCTCCAGACCTACGACTGCAGTGCATGTAGCATCGACAACCTCCACCACGTCGACCTCTACCGCCTCGGCGAGAACGTTGCGGATCTTCGCGAGGTGGGCCTCGACGACGTGCTCTCCGACGAGGTCGCGGTGGTTGCAGTCGAGTGGCCGAAAAACACCCTCGCCACTTGGATCCCCGCTTACGCCAGGGTGTGGCGGGTGGCGATCACAACCGAGGACGACGACACCAGACGCATCGAGATCATTCCACCTGACGGGCAGAGTTCTTAATTCTCAATTCTCAATTCTTAATTGTCGTCTTGAAGTACCCGGGTGGGAATTGAGAATTGAGAATTCAAAATTGAGAATTCACCCGGCGAGCATCCCCCCGTCAACCGGAATGATCGCACCGGTCATCCACGACGCTGCGTCCGAGAGCAGAAAAGTGATCATCGCCGCTACGTCCGCGGGTCGTCCGACCCGTCCGAGCGGGTGGATGCCCCCCATCTCCTGCACCTGCTCCGATGTCATGCCGCGCGACGCGTGAATCGGCGTATCCACCACCGCCGGCATGACGGCGTTGACCCGAATAGTCGGCGCCCACTCCAGGGCCAACGATCTGGTGAGCTGGTTGAGCGCCGCCTTGCTGGCGTTGTACGCCGCCATGCCTGGGATCGCCTTGACGGCCAGGGTCGAGGAGACGTTGACAACCGCCGGTCCCTGCCCCTGATGGAGCATTCCTCCAAGCTCGTGACAGAGGAGAAACGGACCGCGCACGTTGACTGCAAAGGTCTCGTCCCAGAGCTCGATCCCGGTCTCATCGAGAGTCGCCATGGGCGCCATTCCCGCATTATTGACGAGACCATCGAGCGCTCCCCAACGATTCGCGGCTTCCTCGGCGAGCCCGCGAATCGAATCCGGGTCGGCGACATCGACCACACGAGTCCAGGCCGCGCTGCCGAGCTCCCTGACAACAGCCGCTAGGGATTCGGCCGTTCGTGCTATAAGCCCGACCTCAGCCCCACCGTCAACCAATCGGCGCGCCGTCTCGAGGCCGATGCCGCTCGACGCCCCCGAAATAATCACTCTCTTGCCACGTAGGTTATCCATAGGATCTTCCTTTCTTCCAACCATCGAGGCGATAGTGCTCAGAGGTCGCTATCATGGGAGGCAGTGATGGGCACGAACCTCCAGGAGTCGGAAATGCATCGACGTCTCGTACAACGCGTGTTGACGGGTGACATTCCGCGGGGCGCGGAATTCGACGCGTGCCGAGCGGTGCTGAGCTGCGAGTGCGATGACCAGACTGCCTTTCACGCTCTGTCCGCTCTCCTTGAAGGCGCCCTCGCCGACCCTGAGTATGACATCGACGACACCCAGGAGCTCGTACCGCTTCTCAAAGGGCTTTCCCGCGGCGATGTCGTCGCGAGGGATCTATTGTGACTCCCGGATGGGGTGTCGTCTCGTTCCTACTGCCACCACTAGCTGCCATTCTGGCCGCCTCGCTGCTTCGACCGAGAAACCCACCACCGCAGGCTCTGATCGCGCTCAACGCGATCCTGCCCGGCGCCGGGCTCGCGGCCGCCGGAAGGCCGACCATAGAGATCGTACTGGGAGTGGTGTTCGCGCAGATGAGCTTGATCCTGGCGGGAGGGTTTCAAAACATCTGGATGTACATTCCGAGCATGGCGGTTGGTGGGTGCTGGGCTCTTTTCCACACCCCATTGAGCCCGTTTGCGGGCGGCCCCCACGCTATCGATAAGCTGCATCGGAGGATTCCTGAATCAGACTCGTCGACAACTGGAAAGCCCGCGCCCCAGGCCGCATCGGTGACAGCCACCGAGGATGACGACGAGACGGTCATCGAGACCAATTACTGTATCGAGGTGACATGCACCGAGTGCGGAGCGGCAGTTCCCGTTCCGGTGCTCCACCACATGGCGCACTGCTCGTTCTGCGGAAGCGACCACCTCGTGGTGGGTCACGAGGAGACCCTGTTCGTGACCCTGCCCGAAAGAGTGTACGACGCCAACGTGTTGCGCGAAGCCCTCCTCGACCATTATCGATACCGCTACTATCTCAACCTCTATCGGAAGGCCGTCGCCCCCTTGGCCGGGCGCGCCACCGAGGCGACTCCATCGGGCGCCCTCGTCAACCGCACCGAGTTTGACGCAGCCATCGATGCGGCCGAAGCCATGGTATCGAGAAAGGCCGACACCTATCGATCGAAGCTTGCGCAAAACCTCCACGTGGGCACGACGTTGCATTTCCTGACACCCTATCGGCACGGCATGGGAACTCTGTATCAGGCGGCCTTCGGACGTTCGAAACGCGACCAGGAAAAGCTCCTGCAGTTCGATATCGGAACCATCGAGGCCGCGGTCAGCGCCGTCAACGCTGTCGACCTCCCACCGATGGGGAAGCTCAGCTATCTGCGGGCGTTGCGACCGGCGGCCGACCTCTCGACCGAGCTGCTGTCCATGCCGCTCGAGGGAGATGACGAGGATCTAGTCCACGCGTTCGGAAATCTCGATCGCAAATGCCTTGCCCGCGAAATCCAGACTATCAAGCTCGGCTCGAGATTTACGCGCGAGGTGACGGCAGTGGTGTGGCGACCATGGTGGGTTGCCGAGGTTCGCGGTCCGGACATCGACGAAACCGTACTTCTCGACAGCGCAGCGGGCTCGGTCGTCGGACCGGCCCCCGCAATCGATCCAACCCGACTCGTCGAGCTGCCGCCGGCGGCCCGAGAACCCGGCGCGGGACTTCGATTCGTGCCTATGGAGTGCCCGACCTGCGGGGGGGAGTTCGCTTTCGATCCCGATGCCGTCCTCCACTTCTGCCACAACTGCCACCGCGTCTGCAGTGTCATAGAAGGTCGCAAGCTGGATGTGGAGTATGGCCACATTCCATGGCCCGAAGAGCCCGGTTGGGACCTTGTTCCGTTCTGGCGGTTCCCCCTCCGTCTTCGCACAGGCGACGGTGAACTGTTGACCGACCTCGTGCGCCTCAAAGACGGGATCGACGGAACCTTCGATCAGATCGGCGACGACGCTCTCGTTCGTCAGCACCTGTTTTTCGTCCCCGCAATCCGTTGCATCAATCCCCGCCTGATGGCCAGCGCATTTAACCGTCTGTTCCTGTATGCCATCCGGCGGCGCCGGCCAAAGTCCCAAGACCGTATTTCGCTTGATCTTCGCCCCCGCCCCTGGACCGTCAGCCTCGCCGAGACCGAGGCCCGCGACTTGGCACCCCTGTACCTCGCAAACGCCTTCAGCCGCCGCGACATAGCACGGGTCAACGTTCACCAGGTCGCGTCCTGGCTCTTCGCCGCCACCCAAGAAACCCCCGGGCGTCTGATGTACCTGCCGGTTCCGCAGACCGTAACCGAGCCGTTCCGGCGCTATGTTGGGAGGTTCCGGGACGACGCGGTTCACTACGTCACCGGCCGCACTTGAGTTTTCGCGATCGTCGGTTATCCTGTTGCGGGAAAACAACGGAGGATACATGGCTGCAGAAATCTTCACCGACGCGTGGGCACAGCAGTGGAATGACAGCATCAACGACAACGAAGACTACAAGAAGGCCGCCAGCAAATGGGAGGGCGCCATCGCAATGCAGATGATGCCGGACGCCGATATGGGTATCCCGGACGAACGCGTCGTCATCGCCGACTTATGGCACGGCGACTGCCGCAGCGCGCGGGCCGCTTCCGCCGCCGACCTCGAGGACGCGCCATATGTGATCAGAGCCACCCCCCCCGCGTGGAAGAGCGTTCTCTCCGGCAAGAC
>CAYPBC010000051.1:0-9618 GCA_964408845.1 uncultured Thermoanaerobaculia bacterium | reverse complement strand
GTTCGGGTAGAACGCCATGTCCACCGCATAGGCCTCAACGGCAGTGCCGACGGTCCGAAGGTCGGACATCGACCTCTTCTGACGTCCACGGTTGATGGCGTTCAGAAGGTTGGGGATCGCAATGGCGGCGATGATGCCGATGATTGCAACCACGATCAAAAGTTCGATCAGAGTAAAACCACGATTCTTGCGCATAATTCTTTCTCCCTTCACGGCGTCGTGTTATTGCAAGGCCCGTGCCAGGGTTTTCCGAGGTTTGGCGACCCTATTTATGACGTTTTACGTCAGTTTTCAGAGAACCGGGTCCCGCGAAACGTCACTCATCCCATATGGACCCCGACGACTCCCACCGGTGCGGCGGCGCCCATACCCCCGGCCACTCAACCGCCGAGGTCACCTTCACCCGCAGGGCATCGCACCAATAGTCGTAGGCCAGACCGTCGTGGGCGTGGACCGCAACATCAACGAAGTAGTCCCCGGGCGCCAGCTGCAGTGAGTCGTAGACACACGAGATCTCGCCGTCGGTCGCCAATCGTCGGGCCACGAGACCCGCAAGCTCCGTGTTGTGTCCGCTCACCTGGGCGCCGTCGGCGCGGTGCCAGGCGACGCCGAAGACGAAGTCCTCGACCGGTCGCCGCACCCTGTATCGGATCCGCAGGTGACACGGGCTTCCGTTGGCTACGAGACGCTGAGGGGTCGCACCGGCAATGAGTTCCACCGTGACGATCTCGACGTCAGAATTTCCCCATCGCCGGTCCGCCTCCGCCGTATCCGCGTCGGACGTCGTCGCAATGCCGCCGCCCTCATTACCGGCGACGTCGCTGCGATACCGTGCGACCACCGAATCGGTCGGCCCCTCCGCCACCACCCGGCCGCGGTCGAGGTAAAGGGCGCGATCGGCAAAGCTGGTCACCAGTTCGAGATCGTGGGAAACCAGGACCATCGTCACTCCACGCTGCCGCATCCGCGCCAAGCGGTCGAGACAGCGTCTGGTGAAGGCCTCGTCGCCGACCGCCAGCACCTCGTCGATCAGCAGCACGTCCGGGTCCGCGGCCACCGCCACTGCGAACCCGAGCCGGACGTACATCCCGGAGGAGTAGATTTTTACCGGCTCGTCGATGAACGAGCCGATATCGGCAAATTCGAGAATCTCCGGCATTTTCATTTCGATCTCGCGGCGATCCAGACCGAGCAGCATGCCGTTGATCACCACGTTTTCGCGGCCCGTGATCTCGGGGTGGAACCCGGCCCCGAGCTCGATCAGGGCGGTGACCCTGCCGTCCACCTCGATCGTCCCCTCGGTCGGCTGAAGAATGCCGCCGGCGAGCTTCAAAAAGGTCGACTTCCCGGAGCCGTTGGGTCCGATCAACGCCACCGCCTCGCCGGGATCAACCACGAGATCGATACCGTCCAGGGCGACGTGCTTCTCGGCGGCGCCGCGAATACCTGTCAGCCGCCGGCGGAAGAACGCGGATTTGAGGGTCTCGTGACGGTTGCGTCGTCCGCGCCAGCTATAGACCTTGCGTACGCCATCGAAGCGGATCGATCCTTTCACACCGCCTCCACCACAGTTTCGCGGTACCGTAAGAACACTCGCGTGCCGAGCCACCAGGAGACGATACCGACGATGAACGCCGTCAACCAGATCATCGGCGACGGCACCCGGCCGGTGAAGACAACGTCCCGATAGACCTCCACCAGGCTGTTCAGGGGATTGAGCGCCAACAACCGGTGGAGCACGGATGGAAGCTGCAGACCGTCAAGACTGTAGATGATTGGCGACGCAAAGAAGAGGAGATTCAGGAGGTGACCCACGAGATCGCGCATGTCCCGGTAATGGACCGACAGGACGGAGATCGCAAACACGGCGCCACCGGTTGTCAGGATCCAGGGGATCAGCGCCAGAGGAACCATCCAGAAAGTCCACGGGAAGGGGTGCAGACCCACCACCGCGCTCACCACCATCGCCACCAGCAGAATCGGTAAGGCCAACAGGTGATTGACGAGATGGGAAAGGACGGTGACCGCCGGAAAGATCTCGGGCGGGCACATCACCTTGGCCAGCAACGGGCCGTTGTCGATCAGTGTCAACGATCCGTCGAGCACCGCCCCGGAGAAAAATAGCCATGGTAAGAGACCACTAAAAAGAAACAGTGGATAGGGATCGGCGCCCGGAAACCGAGGACTGAATATGTAGGTAAACACCACTGCATAGACTGCGAGCAACAACAGAGGATTGAGCAACGACCAGAAGAAGCCGAGGAAGGAGGCGCGGTAGCGAGCGTCCAGTTCCCGGCGTACGAGCACCACGATCAATGCGCGATGGCGCCACAACAGGCCCAGGACGCTCATCAATCGTCGGTGCGGAGGAGCTCCTGAACCTGGTTCAGGATTCGCCGGCGCTCGGTTTCGAGATAACGCTGATAGCTGAGAACCTGTCCATCTTTGACGATAAACATCTTCGGGTAGTGCTTGACGTCACCGTGCTCGTCGAACAGGATCGGGCCGGTCACCCCCATGTACTCGCTGACGCCGAAACTGAGGGCCTTGAGAATCTCCATCGTTTCGGGTGGTTTCGCCACGTTCATGATTCGAATGCCCAGTCCCATTGCGTCATACCCGTGAGCCGCAAACACATCGGGAGCCCGCTCGTAGGCGTCCATATAGCGGTTGACAAAGCTCAGCACCGGCTCCTTCTCGGACGTACGGTCAAACGGTGGCAACGGGAACAAGATCCCTTCCGCAGCCTCTCCGGCCTCGCGGATCACCTGCCCGCTGTAAAAGGCTGCAGTGGTGACAATCCGGCCCGTAAACCCCCGCTCGTGGAGAAAAAGCACGACATCCAGGATTTCCTCGGCATAACCGATGACATACACGGCATCGACGCCAGTACGGTCGAGGACGATCTTTGCCCGTTGCCGCCAGTCGTCTTCAGCAAGAGCAATGGAGTCCACCACCGTCCCACCCAGCGATTCTTCGTACTGTTTCAGAAATTCAGGCTTGATGCCTCGGGTGTACTCGGTGTCACCGGTGAACAGCAACACCCCGTGCTTTCGCAACCTCTCGTACAGGAAGTTGCCCGCAGTGAAGCCCTCGAGCTCGTCGGAGGGGTAGATGCGGAAAAACAACCTCGATTTATCAGCCAGACCCGGCGCCGAGGCCGACGGCGACAGGCATACGACCTCGAGCTGGTCGAGCACCGGCAGCATGGCCAAGGCTTCGGCGCTCGTGGCGCCTCCGATCACCATCTTGACCCCGTGTTCGGTGACCATCGTCTCGAGCTCTGCGACAGCCCGCTCCGGATCCGAACCGGTGTCGGCCCACACCACTTCAAAGCCCTCCGGAATCTGTTCCTGGGCGCGCGCGTCGGCAAGAGCAAGGCGAATCCCGCTTTCGATGGACTCGCCGTAGGAGGCTGCCGAACCCGTCGACGGCAGGATCACGCCGACGATCGGCTTGCTGCCGCACCCCCCCAGCAACGCGGCCACGAGCAACATTCCGATTCCGGAGACGACACGCCGGAGCATGAGCACACCTCCTGTGGTTCGGCTCAGACTAGCATAGCCCTGACCCGGCGGAGTTGGAACCAATGAGGTTCCAACTCCGCCGGGAGCCATTAGCTGAGCCTCATGCAAAACCCTGCGTTTGACCCTTGATCGTCCCGAAACACCGAACTGCGAGAACGACTCTGAAGGTGGGCTGAAGCCCACCCTAAAAACCCGCGCGATGTCTGGGTCCGAGGTAGGGTGGGCCTTGGCCCACCTTCAGTTTCGCTGCTGGTGAGACAGCTCGCAAAGGCCCGGGCGAGCTCAGGATGGCAGCCGCGGGGGTATTGCAAGAGGCTCGGCTAATTGCTTGATGCCGCCTTGCGTAGGATCTCGGGGTTTGGGATCAAAGCCCCTTCTTTTCATCCGCGAGGAGGTCGAAGACCTGCCGCCTTCGCAAACCGAACCGACCGGCGGTGCGTCTGAGGGCCTCGGGTCGATTCAGTCCATCGCTGACCGCGTTCCCATACTCTGATCGAATGGCTTCCGGAGTCACCTCGAGTGCGTCAACCTCGATTTCGCCGGGCCCGATGACCACCATGTACTCGCCACGGGGGTTGGTCGCCTCCTCGCCGGCGGCAAGCTCGCCGAGGGTTGCCACTACCGCTCGCTCGTGAATCTTGCTGAGCTCCGCCAGAAGTGTGGCTCGCCGCTGCTCTCCAATGATCTCGGCAAGGTCGGCGAGCTCCCGGGCGAGGCGATGCGGCGACAGCAGCACGACCAGCGTCCATGGACAGACCGCCAGCTCGGCAATACGCCGGCGCCGCGGCCCCGAACGTGCCGGCAGAAAACCGGTGAGCGTCGCGGGCAATGGTGGTTGGCCGGCGGCGGCGAGCGCAGCCGTGAAGGACGATGGTCCCGGGATGCTACACACCTTGTAACCGGCATCTCGCACCGCCCGCACCAGCAGGTACCCGGGATCTGAGAGTACCGGCGTCCCTGCGTCGCTGATCAAGGCCAGCGAACGGCCCGACTGAAGGGCCTCGACAAGGGCCTCGACCTGGCGCTTCTCGTTGTGCTCGTGCAGAGATTGGAGCCGGCCCCGCGCCGGCAGTCCGAGGTGGGAAAGCAGCTTTCGAGCACGCCTCGTGTCCTCCGCGAGAACGAGGTCGACCTCGCCCAGCACACGGCCCGCCCGAGGCGAAAGATCGTCCAGGGTGCCGATCGGGGTTGCGACCAACCACAGAATCCCAGAATGCCGATCGGAGTCAGATGAGATCGCCACACTGGTATGATACCAGCGTGCGCTCCGTAGGAATTTCCCTCATCCTCCTGGCTGTCAGTCACTTCACCGCTTCTCAAGAGCCCAGGTGGCAGACCGTTGAAGAGGTCCTCGCCGTTGTCGGGAGCACTCCCATCCTCTATAGCGATGTCACCCTCGCAGCCCTTGTCCACCTCGTCGAGCCGGAGCCGATGCAACCTCTCGAGGACCACAGATCGCGCCTGCTCAGCGCCCGCATCCTTCTCGAGGTGGAGTTTCGCGACTTGGAGGATGCCGGCCTCTTATATCGCCTCGAGCTCGACACCCCCACCTACCGTGAGGCACTGATCGCACGTGCCGGCGGCGAGGACGTCCTCGATGCAAGCCTCCAACATGAGGGGCTCGTGTGGCCCGATGTCGACGAGCTCGTACTTCGGGTGGCTGCAGTCGACGCCTTTGTCGAGCAGCGCCTCAGACCGCGGATCTCGGTCACCATGGAGGAGATCGAGGCGGCCTACCAGGAGCTTCTTGTCAACGAGATCGCCGCCTCTGACGAACCGGTCCCCCCGCTTTCCGCAGTTCGTGACCATCTCCATACTCTGCTGGTCGAGCGCAAGCTCAACGAGGAGATAGCCGATTGGCTGGAACGAGCCGAGGAGGACCAGGATGTGATGAGGTTCGGTCGCTGATCGGGTAGAGCTCGGCGTATATCGTTGCCGCGCTGAGGACATCGGCAGTGTAGGTCCTGGTGCTCGCGAATGAGATATTCATCAGATACAACGCATCCGAGCAGCCGGCGCCGCACTGCTCCAACCACCGTTTCGCCTGTGCCTCTCCGGCGTTGTACGCCGCGATCGCCGGTGCTCGTCTACCACCGAAGACCTCGACGAGACGCGCCAACTCAACTGCGCCAAGCTCGAGGTTGACACGGGGGTCGAAGAGATCGTCACGCGTCGGTTCGGGCGCTTCGACACGCGCCGCCACCGCGATCGCGGTCGCCGGCATCAGTTGGACCAGGCCCCGCGCACCCACCGTCGACAACGCACGCGGGTCCCAACGAGACTCTTCACGAGCCACCGCTGCGAGCAGTGACCCGTCGATCTTGGCTGCAGCAGCGGTAGACCGCACGAGGCTCGGCTCCGGACAGGGGTAGAGGGCCATGCGGATGCCTGACGGCAGCGCACGTGTGGGCACCTCGGATCCGGCCTGCCGCCAGGCGTTGTCAGCGACCCTGGTCGCATTGCGTGGGAACCCATAGTCGAGGAATTGTGCGGCGCTCCACGCCGACGCCACAACGTCGCTTCGAGGAAATCCAGATGGATCCCAGCGCACCCCTTCGTGCTCGAGCCCGATCTTCCAAAGCTCCCCGGCCAGCCCGGGCTCAAACTCGGGAATCCCGGTTCGCTGCGCCCAACCAAGCTCGATCTCCACCCGTTGCCGGATGGCTTCAAGCACATCCTGATCAGGTTCAAGGACGGCCCAACGACCGAGAGCTCGCCATCGAGAACGTCCCTCCGAACTGTTGACATCGGCCTCGCTGCGCCGTCGCCAATCCTCCATCTCAGATTGCTCGAGATTCGTCATCACACCGCGGGCCCGAATGCCCCAGAACTCGTCGAGATCTCCGGCCGCGCGTTCCAGGAGCACGAGAGCGGCCTCTGCATCTCCTTCGGAAACTCTGATCTCCGCTGCCAGCACCGCCGCCGGGGCCGCCCACGGTGGCCGGTCAACCGTCTCCAGCAGCAGCAGCGCCGACGCGGTGTCCCCACGTCTCAGGGCGTCCACCGCGAGCATCACCTCGCCGCGGGCGCGGAACGTCCGTGATTTCAAACGGCTGATGCCCTGTGCGGCCAGCTCAGGCTCGCCCCGTCGCAGGCGGAGCCGAGCGAGGAAAAGCCGGCGTTCGTCGGTGGTCTTCAGACGCACTGCTCGCTGTGCCGCTTCCACAGCGGTGTCCATCTCTCCGCTGAGCTCGAAACAACGCGCGATGTGGACCTCCATCGTGGCTCGACTCTCCGCGGTCCGCGCGCGCGACAACGCCTTCTGATACCACTCAATAGCTTGTGACCACTGGTCTCGGCGAAAGGCGCAGCGACCCCGCAAAAAAGCCGGTTCATCGCTCGGGATCGATCTGTCTCCATGGCCGTCCAGCTCCTCGAAGATGGGCGCTGCGCGGTCATAGAGCGCGTGCCGGTAAAAAGTCGTGGCGATCCGCCATCGCTCCAATGGTGTCAACTCCTCGAAAACGGACAGGGCCTCGGCCGCCCGCAACGCCGCCAAGTCGCGGGTTGATGTCGCCAAGAGTCGGCCCAGAGCTTGGCGGCCGACATCATCGTCCGATAACGCCAGCGCGAGCTCGAGGCGACGACGCAGACTTCGCGGCAACCTCCGAGCCGCGGCCTCAACCGAGATCCTCTTCTCGGGTGTAATGCCGGCGCCAAGGACCGCGATCGCCACCTCGGCCGCGCCTTCACGAACCGGCCAGGGTGTGCCGCTTGAAAAGGCTGGCAAAACCAGGTCCACCGCCCCCTCCGGATCGACTACTTGAATCAAGGTCGCGGTTCGCACATCGGCAAGCCGTCCGAGATCGCTGCTCCCCCCCGCCCCAACACCGGAAAGGAAGAGCTCTTCCGACTCGAGGTCGCCCAATTTCCGGGCGGCATACGCGGCGATCATTGCTTCACTTGCGCTCAGAGGCAGCTGGTCCGTCCTCCGCGAAGCGACCTCCATCACCTTCTCCCAATCTCCCGACCGCGCGAGATCGGCAAGGTTTGCCGATGCCGGCAGTGACGACAAAAGGGTTGCGACGATGAATAGCGCTCTCATCACTGGTTTACAACACTCACAAACACAGAAATCATCCACGGTAGACGCCCCCATGGGGAAAGGAATCTGGGATCACCCCGAGGTCGTCACAAGGATGATATTTTAATCGTCCCGATGCCGGAAAATTAATCGGTGAAAAACGATGTGCTCAATCATATGAGATCTACTGCAGAACCGGTATAATGCCCGGCCGCAGCACGGCTCGGCGCGAAGATCGCCCCGGCGCGGCCGGATGCCAGACGACAGCAGATAGTCCGCCTGCACGCGGCCAAAATGCAGGCTAGGAGGCACGAATGACCGAGCAGCACGTCAAGGTCCTCATCATCGGCTCAGGCCCCGCAGGTCTCACAGCGGCCATCTACGCGGCGCGATCGGGTCTCGAACCCCTGGTGATCGAGGGCATGCAGCCCGGGGGTCAGCTCACGATCACCACCGAGGTGGAGAATTATCCCGGTTTCCCGGACGGCATCATGGGCCCGGAGCTGATGCAGATCACTAAAGCCCAGGCCGAGCGCTTCGGCACCCGGTTCATTTTCGACCAGGTGACCGAGGTCGGGTTGGACAACCGCCCATTCACCGCCGTCACGGAAAGCCACGGGATAATCACCGCCGATGCCCTGATCCTCGCCACCGGCGCCTCGGCGCGCCTCCTCGATCTGCCTTCCGAGACCGAGCTCATGGGGCACGGCGTGTCGGCGTGCGCGACCTGCGACGGCTTTTTCTTCCGCGACAAGGAGGTGGTCGTCGTCGGGGGTGGAGACACCGCCATCGAGGAGGCGATCTTCCTCACCAAGTTCGCGACCAAGGTCACCGTGGTCCATCGCCGCGACGAGTTGCGCGCATCGAAGATCATGCAGCAACGCGCCTTCGACAACCCGAAGATCCACTTCGAGTGGAACTCGGTCGTAACGGAGATACTCGGCACAAAGGAGAACGGCGTCACCGGGGTCCGCCTCGAGGACACCCAAAGCGGTGAGCAGCGGGACTATCCCACCGACGGCGTGTTCATCGCCATCGGTCACCAGCCGAACACCGCCATCGTCGCCGGCAAGCTGGACATGGACGAGGTCGGCTACATCCGGACCGTCCCCGGCACGGCGCGCACCTCGGTGGAGGGGGTGTGGGCCTGCGGTGACGCCCAGGACGCCGTCTACCGCCAAGCGGTCACCGCGGCCGGCACGGGCTGCATGGCCGCTATCGAAGCCGAACGGTGGCTCACCGAAAAGGGAATTGATTGATAGCGGTCGGAATCCACCCGGGGAATCCCAGGTTATGATATTTCGCCCACGGAATATCCGCGGGCCACAGGAGGCACGATGATTTCGTTTTCGGAAAAAGCAGTTGAAAAAGTCCACGAGTTTGCGACCGAGATGCCCGACGCCGAAGGCAAGGAGCTGCGCATCTTCATCCAGGGAGTCGGCTGTTCGGGCTTCTCCTACGGCTTCACCTTCGACGAAGAGCGTGATGGAGACACCGTGGTCGAGGACGGCGACCTCAAAGTGCTGGTCGACGCGAACTCGGCGCCCCATCTCTCCGGCTCGACAGTCGACTTCGTTGAGGACCAGCGCGGCTCCGGGTTCATCGTCGACAACCCTAACGCTCCGGCTCCGTCGGACGACTGCAGCTCGGGTGGATGCTCCGGTTGCGGCTGAGCCCGTGAACGCCAAGCTTCTCGAGGTGATCCGTCTCGGTCACCCGACTCTGCGCGATGTGGCCGAACCGGTGTCCGAGGATTGGTTCTCCGGCGCCCGCCTGGTGGATCTCGGCCGCGACATGATCCGAACCATGATCGAGGAAAACGGCGTCGGTCTCGCTGCGCCCCAGGTGGCAGAGAGCATTCGCCTCTTCGCCTACTGGGTGCCGGAGACCGACGACGAGCCCGAGATTCCTCCCATGGTCCTCGTCAACCCTGAAATCCACCCGATAGGAGAGGATTCCGAAGAGGGCTGGGAGGGTTGTCTCTCGATTCCCGGGCTGCGCGGTCTCGTGCCTCGTCACCGGCGCATCAAGGTCAAGGCGCGCCGTCTCGACGGCGAACCGGTGTCG
>CAYPBC010000050.1:0-9647 GCA_964408845.1 uncultured Thermoanaerobaculia bacterium | reverse complement strand
ACGGAGACGGAGACGGAGACGGAGACGGAGACGGAGACGGAGACGGAGACGGGCAAGGGCTATCGCAAACCGCTTGGAAAACCCTCTGGCGGGTGGTCGTACTCGACTCCCGACTCACCCTTGACGACGTTGCCCATCGGGAATCCTGGGAAGCCGGACTCGCGGAGGCTGCGCAGGACCTTCTCGACCTGTTTGGGCGGCACCACCAGGATCATCCCGACCCCGAGGTTGAAGGTCCGCCACATGTCGTCTTCCGGTACCTGGCCCTTCTCCGCCAGCAGGCGGAAGACCGGCGGGATGTCCCAGGCGCCGACCTTGACGACCGCCCGCATCCCGTCGGGGAGTACCCGGGGCAAATTGTCGGTGATGCCCCCACCCGTGATGTGGGCGAGGGCGTGCACACGATCATCTTCGAGCAACGGCCACACGGGCTCGAGATAGCAGCGGTGGACCTCGAGCAGCTCCTCGCCGACCGTCCTGCCGAGCTCCGAAACATTATTATCCGGACCCAGCTCGAGCTGCTCGAAAAAGACCTTGCGGGCGAGCGAGTAGCCGTTGGTGTGAAGCCCGCTCGACGGCAGGCCAATGAGGACGTCGCCGGCCTTCACCAATGAGCCGTCGAGGATCCGGCGGCGTTCGACGACACCGACGATAAAACCGGCGACGTCGTACTCGCCGTCGCCATAAAATCCCGACATCTCGGCCGTCTCACCGCCGAGAAGTGCCACGCCGTGCTCCGAGCACGCCGCCGCCACCCCACCGACGACATCCGCCACCACGTCGGGCTCGAGTAGCCCGGTCGCTAAATAGTCGAGGAAGAACAGCGGTCGCGCGCCTTGGACCAGAATGTCGTTGATGCAATGGTGCACCAGGTCGCGACCCACCGACCCATGCCGCCCGGTGGCAAACGCAACCGCGAGCTTGGTCCCCACCCCGTCGGCCGAAGCCACCAGCACCGGCTCCTTGAATCCCTTGACCGGCATCCGGAAAAGACCCCCAAAGGCCCCCTGGTCCGAGAGCACATCGTCGGTGTAGGTCTTACGCACCATCTTTTTGATCTGGGCCAACGCCCGATCCTGGGCGTCGATGTCGACTCCTGAATCGCGGTAGGTGGTCATCTTCCCGTCTCCGTCTCCGTCTCCGTCTCCGTGCCCGATCTGTCTCGACGCGGCACTTGACAGAGATCCACACGTCCTGCCGTTCGACTTTAGCTTCCTGACGAGATGGAGGCAAGCCTGGAAGCCGAAGGCTCTCGGGCAGGGAGACGGGCACGGAGACGGAGACGGAGACGGGATGTGGCACAACCCGCCCATTCCTGCTACAACCTCCCCATGACGCTGATCCGACGTTTTCGAGTCTACGGCCTGCCAATCGCCATCCACGATCATCTGCTTCGATCGGCGCGCGAGATCCTCGCCGCCGAGGTCTCGCGGCTCGACACCGAGCACTGTTTCTACATTGAGACCACACACGAGCTCAAACCGGAGGAACAGCGCATCCTCGACTGGCTGCTCGCCGAAACATTCGAGCGCGGTTCTTATGGTTCTACGAGCTTTCTCGATGACGCCGCAGGAACGGTCCTCGAGGTCGGACCGCGAATGACCTTCACCACTGCGTGGTCGACCAACGCGGTCTCGATCTGCCATGCCTGCGGAATCGACGCCGTGGTCCGCATCGAGCGCTCGCGGCGCTACCTCCCGCACACCCGGGCAGCCATTCAAGCCGATGCTGCCCAGACCTTTCTCGGCCGCCTCCACGATCGCATGACCGAGTGCGAGTATCCGCATCCGCTCACCGGCTTCGGCGCCGGCGTCGAGCCCACTCCGGTGTCCACGGTGCCGGTGATGGCACACGGCCGCGCCGCCCTCGAGCGCATCAACCGGGAGTTCGGTCTCGCCTTCGACGACTGGGACCTCGACTTCTACACCGCCCTGTTCCGCGATCGCATGGGCCGTGATCCGTCGGACGTCGAGTGCTTCGATATCGCCCAATCCAACAGCGAGCACTCGCGTCACTGGTTCTTCAAAGGGCGGCTGGTCATCGATGGCGAGGAAATGCCGCAGCACCTCTTCGAGATCGTCCGCGCACCCTGGGAGGCCAATCCGAACAACAGCGTCATCGCCTTTCACGACAACTCGAGCGCCATTCGCGGTTTTCCTGTCCCGGCGCTCGTCAGCGAGGACCCGGAGGCGTGCTCCCCGCTGATCGTGCGCGAACTCGACCTCGACGTTATCTTCACCGCCGAGACCCACAACTTCCCCTCCGGCGTCGCCCCGTTTCCCGGCGCCGAGACAGGGACCGGCGGCCGCATCCGCGACGTCCAGGCCACCGGTCGCGGGGCGCTGGTCGTGGCCGGAATCGCCGGCTATTGCGTAGGCAATTTGCATCTTCCCGACTACCGGCTGCCTTGGGAGCACAAGGGCTTCGGCTACCCTCCCAACCTGGCCCCACCACTGACGATTGAGATCGAGGCGTCCAATGGCGCCTCGGATTACGGCAACAAGTTCGGCGAACCGGTGATCGCGGGTTTCACTCGCTCGGCCGGGCTGCGTCTGCCCGACGGCGAACGCCGGGAGTGGATCAAACCGATCATGTTTTCCGGTGGCATCGGTCAGGTCGACCACCGCCACATCGCCAAGCAGTCGCCTGAACCCTCGATGTGGGTCGTCAAAATCGGCGGCCCGGCCTACCGCATCGGGATGGGAGGCGGCGCCGCCTCGTCGATGGTCCACGGCGACAATCCCGAGCACCTCGACTTCAACGCCGTCCAGCGCGGCGACGCCGAAATGGAGCAAAAGGTCAACCGGGTCATCCGCGCCTGTTCCGAGCTCGGAGAAGCCAACCCGATCGTCAGCATCCATGACCAGGGCGCCGGCGGTAACTGCAACGTGCTCAAAGAAATCGTAGAGCCCGCCGGAGCGACGTTCGAGATCCGTGAAATCCCGGTCGGCGACGACAGCCTGTCGGTACTGGAGATCTGGGGGGCCGAGTACCAGGAGAATAACGCCCTTCTCCTGAGGCCTCGTGACGAGGCCCTCTTCCGCTCGTTGTGCGAGCGCGAGCAGGTACCCGTGGCATTTGTCGGCCGGGTGACCGGCGACGGACGGGTCATCCTCCACGACGCGGCCGACGACACGACCCCGGTTGATCTGGTGCTCGACCACGTTCTCGGCCAGGTTCCACAGAAGACCTTCTCCTGTGACCGCCTGCCGGCGCGCCTGGAGGAGTTCCGCCTGCCACCGGATCTATCGGTCGAGCAGGCTCTCGACCGGGTGCTGCGGCTCCTGGCCGTGGGATCCAAACGCTTCCTCACGACCAAGGTCGACCGCAGCGTTTCGGGGCTGGTGGCGCGCCAGCAGTGCGCCGGCCCGCTCCAGCTTACAGTCGCCGACGTGGCCGTGATCGCGCAGAGCCACTTCGCCGTCACCGGCGCCGCAACCGCCATCGGCGAGCAGCCGCTCAAGGGCCTCATCGACCCGGCCGCGATGGCGCGAATGGCGGTCGGCGAGGCGCTAACCAACCTCGTGTGGGCCCGGGTGACGGCGCTCGAGGACGTGCGCTGCTCGGCCAACTGGATGTGGGCGGCCAAGCTCCCCGGTGAGGGCGCAGCTTTGTTTGATGCCGCAACCGCCATGCGCGACATCATGCTGACTCTCGGCATCGCCGTTGACGGCGGCAAGGACAGCCTGTCGATGGCCGCCCGGGCGCCTCTTCCCGAAGGCGGCGAGGAGCTCGTCAAGGCGCCCGGCGAGCTCGTCATCTCGGCCTATGTCACCTGCCCGGATATTCGATCGACGGTGACCCCGGACCTCGAGCTACCCGGACGAGGGCGCCTCCTCCTGGTCGACCTCGGGGGCGGCAAGAACCGCCTCGGCGGCTCGGCGCTGGCTCAGGTATTCAGCCAAATCGGAGACGAGGCGCCCGACGTGGAGGACCCGGATGCCCTCGGTCGCGCGTTCGCAGCCATCCAGCAGCTCCTCGGTGCGGGCATGCTCACGGCCGGCCACGACCGCTCCGATGGCGGCCTCATCACCACCCTGCTCGAGATGGCGTTCGCCGGCAATTGCGGGATCGAAATCGAGCTTGCGCCAGAGGACGACGCCGACCCCATTCCCCTCCTCTTTGCCGAGGAGCTCGGTCTCGTCATCGAGGTCGATGAGACCGATGTCGAACGCGCCCTGGAAGTTCTGCAGGGAGCCGGGGTGCAGTGCGAATCGATTGGAAGAACCCTGACCGAACCCGAGGTTCACATCGCGGTCGGAGGCCACGAGGTGCTGGCTGCGGATATGCGCGATCTCCGTGATCTCTGGGAGGCGACCTCCTTCCGGCTCGAGCTCGAGCAGGCGGATCCCGAGTGCGTTGCTGCCGAGCGCAGCGGGCTGCGGCACCGAAATGCCCCTCCATACCGCCTGTCATTCACCCCCCAACCCACGGCACCAGAGATCCTGAATCGCGGCCCCAAGATCCCGGTCGCCATTCTCCGCGAAGAGGGCTCCAACGGCGATCGTGAGATGGCCGCGGCCTTTCTCGCCGCCGGTTTCGATCCGTGGGATGTCGTGATGTCCGATCTCCTGGCCGGCCGCATCACCCTCGAACGCTTCCGCGGCCTGGCGGCGGTCGGCGGCTTCGCCCACGCCGACGTCCTCGACGCGGCCAAGGGTTGGGCGGGATCGATCCGCTTCAACCACGATTTATGGTCGCAGTTCGAGGCTTTCCTCGACCGCCCCGACACCTTCAGCCTCGGGGTCTGCAACGGCTGCCAACTGCTCGCCCTCCTCGGCTGGGTCCCGTGGCGGGGTCTCGACGGCGAGTCCCAGCCACGTTTCATACGCAACGCCTCGGGCCGATTCGAGTCGCGCTTCGCCACGGTCACGATCCTCGAAAGCCCGGCCGTCATGCTCCGTGGCATGGAGGATTCCACCCTCGGCATCTGGACCGCGCATGGCGAGGGCCGCGCGCTCTTCCCCGACGAGGCGGTCCTGAGCCGCGTTGAAAACGAGGCCCTGGCCCCTATCCGCTTTGCCGAGGATTCGGGGAGCATCACCGAGACCTACCCGCACAACCCCAACGGTTCGCCACGCGGGATCGCCGGTCTCTGCTCGCCGGACGGGCGTCACTTGGCGATGATGCCGCACCCCGAGAGAACCTCGATCACGTGGCAGTGGGGATGGATGCCTCCAGACTGGCGGCGCGATCTCGAGGTCTCGCCATGGCTCCGGATGTTCCAGAACGCCAGGGAGTGGTGCGAGGAGAGATAGGTGTCTGTGCCAGGTCAGACGATTCCGACGATCTCGGGAAAGCCTCGCCTCCCCGAGCTGTCAACGTCGATCGTCGGAATCGTCTGACCTGGCACAGTCTCGGGAGGCTGGAAGATCGTGGCGCTCGAGGTGGGCGCCGTCGCCGTCTAGGGTTACCCGCAGCATCTCGTTTCGGGTCACCGCCGTTACCGGGAGGTTCACGTCCACCGCGCTGAGCAGGGTCTCGCACACGAGGTTGGGGCAGTTGTTTTCGGCCGAGAGGTGGAGCGCCACGACCGCCCGCAGAACCGACGATTTGACCTGGTCCACTGCTTTCAGACTCTGGTGATTGGAGAGGTGGCCGGTCGAGGAGTCAATGCGCTGCCTCAACGGCCACGGGTAGGGCCCGTGGCGAAGCATGTCCGTATCATGGTTGGCTTCGAGCATGAGCAGCTCGCAGCCGAGGAGGCGTTGCTGGAGCAGCGTCGTGAACTTCCCGGTGTCGGTGCAAAATGCGGCGCAGTGACTCCCATCGTCAAAAATGAAGGCCAACGGTTCGGCGGCATCATGCGAGGTACTGACCGGGGTGACCCGTATATCTCCATACATCCGGGTCTTTCCAGACTCCAGCTCGCCGCCGCCTTCGCAGCGCACGTCGAGCCGCGACCAGGTTCCGCGGGTGGTCCACACCGGGGCCCGATGGTGACGGCGGAGGAAGACATCGAGGCCTCGCACGTGGTCCGAGTGCTCGTGGGTCAGGAGCACCGCGTCGACCTCCTCGGGAGTGCGGCCGAACACCTCGAGCCGGCGCTGAATCTGACGTGCCGAAACCCCGACGTCGACCAGCAACGAGCTTCCACCCGAGCTGATGAGAGCCGCGTTGCCCGAGGAACCGGAGGCGAGGATGAGAACCTCCACGCTCACACCCCCGTCGAGCCGAAGCCGCCGTCACCGCGTTCGGACGCGCTCAGCTCGGCGGACTCGACAAAGACGGCGCGGGTCACCGGAGCGATGATCAGCTGTGCGATCCGTTCCCCACGAGCAATGGTCGCTGACTCCGACCCGAGGTTGACCATCAGCACCTTGAGCTCGCCGCGGTAGTCGCTGTCAATCGTGCCGGGAGCGTTGACCACCGTCAGCCCGTGGCGAATGGCAAGCCCCGACCGCGGTCGCACCTGGCCCTCGAAACCGTCGGGGATCTCCACCACCAGACCCGTCGGCACCGCCGCCCTGTCCCCCGGCTCGATCACGAGGTCACAATCCACGGCGGCACACAGGTCGGCCCCGGCAGCGCCTGCGGTTGTGTAACCCGGCAACGGCAGCCCCGCGGCATGGGAAAGACGGCGAATGCGAACCTCAGCGGTCATGGGGGGATGATACGACATCATGAATTAGGAATTAGGAATTAGGAATTAGGAATGCCATCGCACACCCATTTCGAATTTCGAATTTCGAATTTGACGTCCCTCAGCAAAAATCATCCGCCGGGAAGCTCCAGTCGGCGTGGCATCTTCGCCAAATCGGACGTGGCGTCTCTGACGATTTTGGGAGCACGGATTTCCCTGCGAGCAGATGACTCCGGCCCAAACATCGTCAGAGGGGGCACTCACGGGCAATGCCGCCGCAGAGAATCGGGATCTTCAAGCCGCAAGGCCCTCGCCGGAATGCCCCCTTGCGCGCCCCAAGCCCCAAGCCTCAAGCCCCACGCCTATGCGACGCGGGTGGCGGCGCCTTCGGGGCCGCAGATGGCGGAGGCCATGCGCTCGGGGCGGAGGATCTCGGCCGCCAGCCGGCGCACCTCCTCGGCCGTCACGTTCCCGAACTCGCGGCGGGCATTCAGGGCGTCGAATCGCCGGCCCCGGTCGAGAACCTCGCCAACATCGAGGGAACACAGACCTCCGGGCGACTCCATGTCCATCTCGAGCCCGCGCAACAGGCCCTCCTTCGCCACCTCCACCTCGTCTGCGCCGAGATCGTCAGCGAGACGGCCAAGCTCCTCACGCACCAGCCGCCAGGCATCGGCAAAGGCCGGCGGAGCGCACGCCCAACCTACCTCCAGGATGCCGCCGAGCCGCCGAAGAACCGGTCCCGACCAGATGTCATAGGTCAGCCCCTCGTCCTCGCGCAGGCGCTGGAAGAGGCGGCTCGACGCGCCGTCGCCCAGGGTCCGATTGAGAACCACCAGGGCGGCGATCCGTGGATCACCGACCGCCGGCGCCTCGAAGCCCAGCCGGGTATGCACCTGGTCTGTACCCTCGCGGCTCAGGTCGTGGTGGCCCCCCCGCCAGCAAAGCGGCGGCAGCGAGGACACCTCCGGCGCGATCCTGAGAGGGAGGCGGGCAAGCCGTGCTGCGATCTCGTCCCGCGCCACGTCACCCACCACCGCTGCCAGCATCCTTCCCGGCTGCACGAGCTCGTGGTGGTGGCGCTCGAGGCTCTCAGGCGTCAGGGCATCGAGGGTCTCCACACTGCCAACCACCGGGCGTGCCAGCGGGTGCTCACCCCAGGCGGCTTTAAGAAGGGCCTCCTCGACTCGCTCCGCCGGGTCGTCTGCGACCAGATCGAGCTCGGCCCGCGTCACTCGAAGCTCCAGCTCGACGTCTTCAGGTGCAAAGGTCGGGCTGAGGACGGCGTCGACCAGGAGATCGAGCGCGTCGTCGAGCGCATCGACCGTGGTGTTGACGCTGATCCCCATCAGCTCGGAGCTGGTCCACGCGTCGACCTCGCCGCCGAGGCGGTCGACCATCAGCGCCAGCGAGCGCCGGTCGTGGGCGCCGCAGGCGCGCAGGGTGAGGTGCTCGACAAGGTGGGTGGCGCCGGCGAGTTCGTCCGGGTCGTGCGCCGCGCCGCGTGTGATCCAGACACCGGCAGCCACGGTCTTCCGACCTGGTAGTCGTTGCGTCAGAAGCGCGGGGAGGTCGTTTCCCTCAGGCACAGCGGGGGAGTGTACTACAGACGTTAGAACGTTTAAACGTTAGACGTTTGAACGTTGGGAATTGAGTTGTTTCTCCGTGGCATCGGGGTGGGTTGAACGTTCTCACGTTCCAACGTTCAACGTTCTAACGTCAATTCGTGGGTGTGCCGGTGCGCCGCACTCCCGGAGTCGGTGTGTGCTGCCACGGCAGCCGGTCATCCCGGGGGCGTCGCGGCGGTTTCTGCTCCACGTCCTCGAGGATAAACTTCCATTCGCTGTACTTTTCCCGTCCCTCGTAGATCTTGATGCTGGCTTCTTCAGAGAGCGAGTGAACGCCGATGATGGGACCGATCTTTTCACCGCCCTCACCACCCTCCCGCTCGCGCTCGAAGACAGGAGTACGGGTCGGGGTCGGTCGCGCTCTCCCGCCCTGCCTACCCGGCACCGGAAGCTCGCGGCCTTCCTGGCCGAGAAACACGAGGCCCCACGTGTCGGAGTCGGTGATCGGGTCCTTCCACTTCTGGCGCAGCACCCTCGGATCAGCCTCCCACAGCTCCTTCATACGCATCGGGTTGCGGCCGTACTTCTGTTTATATAGCCGGATGCCCTCGACGTACTGCTGACCGCGGAAGATCAGCTCCGCCTCGCGCTCGCGCTGCGCCTGGAAACTCACGATCTCCACCGCCACAGCCATCATTATCGCCATCACGGCGACGATCATGACAAGGACGACAAGGGTGTAACCCGCTTCGGAGGAATGAGGAATTAGGAATGAGGAATTAGGAATTTCGCCCACCCCCTCTTGAGGTCTGGCAGATGATGAATCCGCGAAGTCCGTAATATTCGGCTCCGTCATTCCTAATTCCTAACTCCCAATTCCCAATTCAACGGATTACCACTCTTCCGAAATCAGCGACCCGTCCAGCGCCACCCTGGTTGTGTCGGCGTAGCGAACATCCATGACCTGGTTGCCGCTTCCATACTCGTCGGCCAGCGGCTCGAGCTCCTCGATTTCGCTCTGCTCGGCGTAGAGCTCCTCCCACGCCCCCTCCCAATTGCCGGTAAAGGGGTCGGCGGGGATGCGGCGCAGATAACCCGCGTCCACCAGCGCCTGGAGCGAGTCCGGGTAGAAACCCTTGTCCGCCAGATGCTGGTCGATGCAGGAGCGCATCTGGTACAGATCGGCCTTGATCACGGCTTCCCGCGCCCTGATCGGGGCGGTCTGCATCGCGGGCAGGGCGATACCGGCGAGGATGCCGATGATCGCAATCACCACGATGAGCTCGATCAGCGTGAAACCCGCCGTCAGCGAATTCGGAATTCGGAATTCGGAATTCGGAATTTTCCTTTCCAATACTGAATCGTTGAAGCCGGGATCGGAAATCGATCGAGCCGGGCGGGTGGACGGCATTCCTAATTCCTCATTCCTAATTCCTAATTCCATCCCGTGCCTACCATTCCGCATACTTCGTCCCGTCAATCGCAATGCCCTCGGA
>CAYPBC010000049.1:0-9679 GCA_964408845.1 uncultured Thermoanaerobaculia bacterium | reverse complement strand
ACCTCGTCGACCCGCCCTACCGGGGTGTCGTGGGGTGCGGTCTTGACGAGCTCCGGGTGCTCCTCGGCCTCCTTGGCGATGTCGAGCATGGCGTCACAGAAGGCCTCAACCTCCTCGGGCGCGGCGCTCTCGGCAGGCTCGATCATCAGCGCACCGTGGACGATCAACGGAAAGGACATGGTCGGTGGGTGGAATCCATAGTCGAGCAGCCTCTTGGCAATATCGGTGTTATGGACCTCGCGGCGTGCCTGGAGGCTGTCGTCGAAGACGACCTCGTGCATGCTCGGCGCGTCGTACTTGAGGTGATAGGCGCCGGAGAGGCGATGGCGGACCAGGTTGGCGTACAGCACCGCCACATCCGACATGGTCCGCAACCCCTCGGCGCCGAGGCTCTGAATGTACGTCAGCGCCCGCACCAGGATCAGGAAGTTGCCGTAGAAGCCGCGCATCGGTCCGATCGACTCGGGGTCTTCCCAAAGCAGCTCGAAGTTATCGCCATCCCGAACCACCCTGGGTACCGGCAAATAGGGAAGGAGGGCGTCGGAAACGGTGACTGGGCCGGCGCCGGGACCGCCACCACCGTGCGGCGTCGAGAAGGTCTTGTGGAGGTTGATGTGCATGGCGTCGGCGCCCATCAGCCCCGGCAGTGCACGACCGACAAAGGAGTTGAGGTTGGCGCCGTCGAGGTAGATCAGCCCGCCGCGATCGTGGACGAGCTTTGAGATCTCAACGATACGGTGCTCAAAAACGCCGAGGGTATTGGGCACGGTGAGCATGAGGGCGGCGACCGTGTCGTCCATCATCTTGTCGAGGGCCTCGAGATCGACCGTGCCGTCGTCGGCGGAGTTAATCTCGACCGCACGGTAGCCGGCAAAGCTTGCCGTCGCAGGGTTGGTTCCGTGGGCCGAGTCGGGGACCAACACCACCTCACGGGCGTCGCCGCGGGCCGAAAGAGCCTTGCGGATCATGAGGATGCCGGTGAGCTCGCCGTGGGCGCCGGCGGCCGGCTGCAGGGTCACGCCGGGCATCCCGGTGATGGTCTTGAGCGCCTCCTCGAGTTCCCAGATGAGGCGCAGCGCGCCCTGAATCTGAGCCACGGGTTGGAGGGGGTGGATGGTGGCGAATCCTGGCAATCGGGCGATCTGTTCGTTGATGCGCGGGTTGTACTTCATGGTGCACGAACCCAGCGGGTACAATCCCTCGTCGACCGCATAATTGAGCTGGCTGAGACGGTGGAAGTGCTGGACGACCTCCATCTCTCCGATGTCGGGAACGTGGGGATCGGGTCTGCGCAAGAGCTCGGGTGGGAGGATGTCCGAGGGTTCGACCGGCGGTACGTCGAGATCCGGCAGTGAATAGCCCTGCCGCCGCACCCGGCGCGGATTGAGCTCGAAGAAGAGAGGTTCCGGGCGGATTGCGCGGCGTCTCATGAGAGCTTCTCCAAAGCAGCCGCAAACGCCTCGATGTCGGCCGCGGAGTTGCGCTCGGTGACCGCGACCAAGATTCCGTCCGGCCACGAACCGCCCCAGGTTGTGGTGGGCACACCGGCGAGCACATTCTTCCTCGCGAGACGATCGACGAGCTCGGGACCGGCGCCTGGACCGAGGAGCAGGAATTCGTTGAAGGTCGGGCTCTGTGGGTAGGCGAGCCGCCACGGCCCACCGAGGTCGGCAATGCGCCGTTTGAGCTCCTCGCTCCGCGCCAGACATGAGGCCGCGAGCTCGCGAAGACCGGCGCCGCCGACGGCCTCGAGCCACACCGTTGCAGCGAGTGCCATCAACCCCTGATTGGTGCAGATGTTGGAGGTCGCCTTGGCGCGCCGGATGTGCTGCTCGCGGGTCGACAGCGTGAGGCAGAAGGCGCGGCTGCCCTCCTCGTCCACGGTTTCGCCGACCAGGCGTCCCGGCATCTGGCGCACGTGTTTTTCGGCGCATGCAAAGAAGCCGAGGTGCGGACCGCCAAAGCCGGGAGCGACTCCAAAGCTCTGGGCCTCGCCGCAGACGACGTCGAAGCCGAAGTCTCCTCCACCGGCAAGGAGGCCGAGAGAAACCGCCTCTGTCACGACCTGGACCGCCAGCGCGCCGCCTTCATGGGCGACCTCGGCGAGCGGGGCGAGATCCTCGACGATGCCGAGGAAGTTTGGTGACTGGAGAACGACGCTACAGGCTCGGTCCCCCGCAGCGGCGCGAACCTGCTCCGGGTCGAGTCTGCCGTCATCGGCGGGCGGCACGACCACGATCTCGATGCCGGCGGCCCTGGCATAGGTGTCGAGGACCATCCGGTACATCGGATGAACCGTCTCGGCCACCACCACCAGGTCGCGTTTGCCCCGCAGCACGCGGTGACTGAAGAGCACCGCTTCTACCAGCGCGGTCGCGCCGTCGTACAGCGATGCGTTGGCCACCGGAAGACCGGTGAGGCGGCCGATCAGAGTCTGGAACTCGAAGATGACCTGCAGGGTGCCCTGGGAGATCTCGGGCTGGTATGGCGTGTAGGAGGTGAAGAACTCGGCCCGCGAAAGGACCGCGTCAACCACCGCGGGCTGTACGTGACGATAGACGCCGGCACCAAGGAAGCAGGGGAGGGAATCCATGACGACGTTTGCGTCCGCCATCGTGGCAAAGGCTCTTCGGATCCCGTCCTCATCTTGAGCCGGCGGCAGATCGAGCCGCTCGACACACACCTCTGGCGGGATCGGCGCGAAGAGGTCGTCAACGGATTCCAGACCGAGCAGGGTGAGAATGTGGCGCTGATCGTCGAGACCAGCGCCGACCCACGGGTGCATCAGCCGCTCTCCTCCTCCAGGAACTCCTGGTATGCCGCGGCGTCGAGGAGTTTCTCATTTTCGACGGAACCGTTGAGCTTGACCAGCCAGCCCTCCCCGTACGGATCCTCGTTCACGAGATTCGGATTATCGTCGAGACGCTCGTTGACCTCGATTACCTCGCCGCCGACAGGACTCAGGAATTCGGAGACGGCCTTGACGGATTCCAGGGTCCCGAGCTCGTCACCGGTGCTGACCCCAGTGCCAACGTCGGGCAGCTCCACATAGACCACCTCACCGAGTTGGTCCTGGGCGTAGTGGGTGATTCCGATGACCACCGCGTCGCCCTCGACCCGGATCCACTCGTGCGAGCGGCCATACAGCAGTTCAGCGGGTACTGACATTGCAATTCCTCCTTCTCGTCATTTCCTTTTTCGTGAGTAGAACGGAAGCTCGACGACTCGCGCGCGGGCCAGGCGATTACGGATTTTGACGAAGAACTCGCTCCCCACCGTCGCCGTCTCGATCGGAAGATAGGTCATTCCGAGCGCCTTGCCAAGGGTCGGTGACTGGGTTCCCGAGGTCACGGCGCCGACCGGTTCGCCGTCTTCGTCGAGCATCACCGGGTAGCCGTGGCGGGCAATGCCGCGATCGACCATCTCGAAGCCGACGAGAAGGCGTTCGAGACCCTCATCCTTCTGCAGTTCGATCACGTCGCGGCCGATGAAGTCGCCCTTGGCGAGCTTGACGATCCACCCGAGGCCGGCCTCGAGGGGCGTCGTGGTCTCATCGATTTCGTTGCCGTAGAGGCACATGCCGGCCTCGAAGCGGAGGATGTCGCGGGCGCCCAGACCGGCGGGTTGCACTCCCTCGGGGCGGCCCTCGGCGAGGATCGCCCGCCACACCTCCACAGCTGCGGTTGGGTCGACATAGACCTCGAAGCCATCCTCACCGGTGTAGCCGGTACGGGCGAGGAGGACAGGAGCGCCGGCCATCTTGGTGGTGACGAATCGGTAGTACTTGATCTCGTTCAAATCCTGCGGTGTCAGCGGCTGCAGAACCTCGGCGGCGAGTGGCCCCTGAAGCGCGATCTGGGCGTAGCCGTCGGACAGATCCGTAACCTCGACATTCTCGTGGTCACGTGCGAGATCGGAGAGGTAGGCGAAGTCCTTGTGGCGGTTGGCGGCATTGACCACCAGCAGGTATTCGTCATCAGCCATTTTGTGGACCAGAATGTCGTCGACGAAGGTGCCTTCAGGGTACATCAGACCGGTGTATTGGGCGCGGCCGACGGTCATTTTGGAGTGATCGTTGCACGATACAAGCTGAACGAAGTCGAATGCCCCGGGTCCGCGGATTGCGATCTCGCCCATGTGCGAGACGTCGAACAGCCCTGCCCGATTCCGTACCGCCTCGTGCTCCTCGGTCAGGCTCGTGTACTGCACCGGTAGCTCGAAACCCGCAAACTCCACCATCCGACCGCCAGCCGCCACGTGCTCGTCGAAAAGGGGCGTTTTCTCGATATGATCGGATCCGCTCATGAGCCCTTCATCCTCCCCGTCAACCTCGAGGGCAGGGTATCATTTCAAGTGTTGGTTTTCCCGGTCAGGTGAAGGCTCGTCGCCGCCCTCGTGACGAAAGCTGATCAGTTCTCGCCGACCATCTTGGCGATGATCTCCTGCGCTTTTTCCAGCTCCTCGGTGGGATTTTCGACCTGCGACATCAGATATCGGAATCCCTCCCTGAGTTCGTCGATGTCCTTCGAACGCACAAGCTCGAGGAGCTTCTCCAGGGGTTCGCGCCCTGCGCCCCTGGTTCCGACTCTGCCAATTTCGCGCTCCAAGATCACCCTGACCAACGAAAGCACTTCGCTTTGCTCCTGGCGCTGGTGGGGGGGAGGCTCGCCTTCGCCGTCCGGGGAGACAAACGCTTCCTCGGATGGCGTCACTGAAGATCGATCGGGGGAGGTGTCGGCGGGGATCTCTGCGCGGGGCTGGTCATTTGCAAACAAGCCGTTGGGCAGGTCGCGCAACTCGCGGCTGAAGCGACCCAACATCAGGTAAAGCTCCTTTTCTGAGGCGAAGTTCCCCACCAGCCGCGCGTTGCGGTCGAGCTCCAGGGACTCGGACTCCTGGAGCATGATGTTTGCCTGTGCGCCTTTTTCAAGCGTGATGGTCCGAGCGCGGACGCGCCACGCCGTCAGCTCGCCGGCTACAAAGCACGAGTCCGCCGCCTGTACCGATACGGCCTCGACCTTGACGTCCGGGTCGATGCGCACCGAACCGCTGCCGGACTCGATCACCGAGTACACCCCCGAATTCTGGATCACGAGATTTCCGGGCGTGCGGATCGCCAGCTGACCATTCTCGTTCACCGAGATATCGGTGCCGTTGGGAATGATCATGGTCGGAAAATTCTTGACCTCTTCCATGGATTTACCTCCCTCGCATTCGTGACGGCAGCGGATCAAACCGCGACACGGGCGCCCTGCGACCGCGAACCAGAAGTTCTTCGTGTCCGGTCCACTGGTAGTTGAGTATATAGATCCTGGGGTCCACCGGCACCGGCTCGTCGCCCTCCTCCTCCCTGACCCGGACCTCGTAATGCAGGTGGGGTGAGGTGCTCCATCCGGTGTTGCCGACTGTGCCCAGCTGCTCACCGCGACGCAGATTGGCGCCCCGTCGGACCGTGATTTCCTGGAGATGGGCGTAGATCGTGAGGTAGCCCTCGCCATGGGTGACGACGACGGCGTTTCCGTAACGCCACCATCGGACATTACGCCGCAATGGGTAACGCCCGGCGAAGACCACTCTGCCGCCTCCCGTGCTCAGTACCGGTGTGCCTTCGCGGGCTGCGAGATCGATTCCGGAGTGGAAGTCCACCGTGTTGGTGAAGGGTGATGTGCGGGTCCCAAACGGCGAGGTGAGAACAAAGGTACCAACGGGCAGCGGACAGATCGACGGTACGGCTTGGGAGAGGTCTTCGTTGGACTGGGCAAAGCTCGCCAGCTCGTCCGCCAGGGTGAGCAGGGCTTTGGTGTCCGATTCCAATTTGAGTCCCCGCCGGACGGCGAGGCTGGCCTCGGGCACCTCGAAGTCGAGGGTTTCCGGTTCGGGGTAGCCGCCGAGGCCCTCCGAACCCTGCGGTGCGCCCAGGATCAGGCTCATCTGGCGCTGGAGAGCGCGCGCGGAAGTGACCTCTCTTTCGAGGCGGTCGAGGGCGGCGCTGCGCTGAGTCAGGATTTCGCGCTGCAGATGGTGCTGTTGGGACAGGTTGTGGAGCTGCCCGGTGAGGAGCAGGGACCGCACGCCGAGAGGAGCGAGAATCATGCCCGCAGCCAACACCATCACCAAAACGGCCCACACCACGACCAACCAGCGGAACCCTTTCCTGCTGAGGAAGTGGTAGCGCACCTGTTTGCGGATGTCCGCCGGATGAAACTGGATTTCATACATGCGCTGATACCAATGATGACTCTCCGCGCCGCTGGCGATTGTGTCGGTGCTCACAATCGACCGGGCGTGGCAGAATCTCTGATTCAGAGTATCACGGTGAGATCGGTTTTTATTCCCAACAGACACTGCAAATCAGTGTGAACTTATTGAAAGGCAAACACTTACAATGTCCGAATCTCGGGGTCTTTACGACTTCATACGGATCGCAGCGCGGCGACGGGATCCTGGCGCGAGGTCTTCCATGCCGGCCATATTGAGGCAACGAAGACCAGCAGGAGGCAAACTCCAGCCACCGCTGCGATGTGGAGCGGGGTCGGGATGAGCGGGATCGAGTCCACCATGTAAATGCGGGCGAGGCCTGGTGGAAAGCGGATGGCACGCGTGGCCGTCATGATCCAGCTCGCGACGCAGCCGAGGGCGATCCCGGCCGCTACCCCCGAGCCGCCGAGCAGCAACCCGGAGATGACCAGCACACGGCGAATCCGGGCGGGTGTTGCTCCCAAAGCTTGCAGCATTCCGGCGGAGCGCTGCTTGTCGATGGCGAGAACCACGAGCGCCGAGCTCACCTGGAACGAGGACACGGCCACCACCAGGCTCAGTACGACGAATAGCGAAAGTGTCTGCCAGCGGATAGCGGCGAACATGGCGCTGTTCATCTCCCGCCAATCGGTGAAGAACAGACGGGAATCGAGGTCCGCGAGGTTCTCCCGTGCACGATCCACAGCCATCGGATCCTCGAGCTCGACCTCGATGCCGGCCACGCCGAGCTCGGGGAGCACGCGGAGCATTTCGGAGAGGGGGATGGTTATCCAGCGCTCGTCGAACTCGGCAAATGCGAGCCGGAAGGAGCCGATGACCTTCAGCCGCAACGCAGGAAGGATCCATGATCCCCCCTCCGGTGGGAGTCGGACGGTGGCCGTGTCGCCGGCCAAAATCCCGACCCGCTCCAAAAGCCGTCCGCCAAAGACCGCGACCAGACCCTGATCCGCGGGCCAAACGTCGAGCCCGGTGTACGACGGGGGATCGGCGACTGCCTTGAGGGTCACGGGGACCGGGTTGGTGGGCTCCGAAGGGTCGACCAGCAGACCCGAAAGATAGGTGACCGGGGTCGCCCGCCGCACTCCGTTCACTCCCGCGATGCGCTGGGCGAGTACGGTTGCCTCTCCTGGCTCCAACGAGCCAAGGGCGAAGCCGACCATATGGGCATTGCCCCGTTGCAGGGCGGTGGCGATCGCTCGCGAGTAACCGTTCATCAGAGCCAGCGTGATGACCAGCGCGGTCACGGCGAGCGCCACTCCGGCAAAGGCCGCCAATGAGGTGCCGCGGAGCGCCACCCCGGTTCGGCGGCGCAGGAAGCGCAGGGCGAGTTCCAAATCCAGGTTCACCGAGGCAGTGTACCGTAGCTCAGCGTATCGTTAAAACGTTACACGTTAGAACGTTAGAACGTTAGGTCCGACCATGTTGTATCTGGGTGGCGTTCGAACGTTAAACATTCCAACGTTTAACGTTCTAACGTTTACGGGCGCGATACGTGACCGAGCGAACCATCCCCGTGACGTCTTCCCTGGAAATTCCGGCGGAATCCATGATGGCCAATACTTCAACTGGCGCCGCCTTTTCGGTCATTTCCAGGAAGTCCACGTCTTTAAGAATCTCGAGATCGGTGAGGCCCGCATCGGCAAGCTTCTGGAAGTAAGACTCCCGTTTCTCGGCGCCCGCTACGCAGCCGACGTAGGCGAGAACGTCGTGCGAAACCGCCGCGGGCAATTCTCCGTCGAGAATCACATCCGAGATCACCATGCGTCCCCCGGGTTTGAGAACACGGGCGATCTCGCGGAATACGACGGCTTTGTCGGGCACCAGGTTGATGACGCAGTTGCTGGTGACTGCATCGACTGAGGCGTCATCAACCGGAAGCTCCTCCAGACGACCCTCACGAAAATCGATATTGTCGTGCCCGGCCGCATTGGCTCTGGCCTTGACGAGCATCGCCGGGGTCATGTCGACGCCGATGACCCGGCCGGTGGGGCCAACCTGTTGTGCTGCGATGAGCGCGTCGATGCCGGCGCCGGAGCCGAGATCGAGGAAGGCTTCGCCCTCTCCGAGATCGAGATGCTGGATCGGCGCGCCACAACCGAGACCGAGATTTGCTCCCTCCGGCAGCAGGTCGAGATCGACGCTTGCATAGCCGAGATTGGCGGCCACGGCCTCCGCGGTGTCGCAGCAGGCGCCGCCGTTGGACCCGCAGCACGATGAACCGGTATTGGCGATTCCGGCATACCGTTCGCGGACGGTCCGCACCACGGACTCGGAGTCGGAAGAATCGAGGGTGGATTGCAGGGGTTTGTCAGTCATGATTTGCTCCTTGTGATGGTGACGATATGATCTCCGTCATGAGGTGGTCGTACGCGCCCGGGCAACAGTTTTCGGTTGCCGCGCGGATCGCGGTCAGCAACTGGTCGAGCGCTGTGAGGGTGTCTGTTACGGACTCTGTCGGGAGGTGGTTGAGGACCGATCCGGCGAACGCCTCTTCCTGGCGCCGGACCTCATCCGCGGCTGCCCGTCCGGTGGGGCTCAGAAGCACCTTCTGGGCGCGCCCGTCGTCGGGGTCGGTTTCTCGGACCACCAGCCCCCGCTCCTCGAGACGGGCGAGGTTGCGGGTGAGGGTGCTGGGGGTGATGCCCAGCCGATGACCCAGCACGCTGAGCCGCAGGCTGCCGTCCTTTAGAGCCTCGAGGGTGGCGGCCTGGGCGACGGTCATGCCGCAACAGCTGATGTCGGCGCGCTCGGCGAGTGAGAACCGGCGCACCAACGCGCGGATGCTCTCCAACAACCTCCAAGCCTGCTCTCCGAATTCGGTTTCCAGATGGTTCATTCAGTCTCCGAATTTAGTTGTATATTACAATTAAAATATTGTCAATGGCCAACATCGAATCCTCATCGCGACGCTTGAGCGTTTATTGCAGTTTCACATCTGAACGTTACGTGCTGGCCGGCACGGGGATGTTTCCCCCGTCCGTCGTTGGCGGCGGACTCGAACACCAGGCCCGGAGACGGGCGTGGGTAAACACAGCGGATTACGGGACTTTCGTGTAGACTGCCCGCCTTATGAAGGAGTGGACCCCCTCGTCGTGGCAGAACAGACCAGCCGGCCAACAACCGGCCTATCCAGACGACGGAGCGCTGGCGGGGGCGGTCGCGCAGCTTGCGAGCCTGCCGCCACTGGTCACCTCCTGGGAAGTGGAACGACTCAAAACTCAGCTCGCAGAAGCGGCGACGGGACAGCGTTTCCTCCTCCAGGGCGGGGCCTGCGCCGAGCGCTTCGACCAGTGCTCGGCATCGATCATCACGAACAAGCTCAAAATCCTCCTGCAGATGAGCCTCGTGCTGACGCACGGACTCAAGCGGCGGATCATCAGGGTCGGACGGTTTGCAGGGCAGTACGCGAAGCCGCGCAGCT
>CAYPBC010000048.1:0-9718 GCA_964408845.1 uncultured Thermoanaerobaculia bacterium | reverse complement strand
GGATTGCAGTCCGAATGGCGGCAGCCCAGGCTGGGCCGACGGCGGAACCGTGGCCCAAGACGTCGAATGTCCATCCGAGGCTCAGGGAGGCCAGGCTGACGAGTGCGACTACCGCAAGAGCGAATGCCGGTATTCGTGTTGGCCACCGAATGGAATCGATCTCCCGCATCGGCGCGATGACGACAAAACACATCACCGCAGCAACCGCGATCGCGATATTCGAAACGGTGGCTGAGCTTCCCAACCCGGTTATTGGAAGCAATAGGGTCTCGGCGGCCCGTACACCCAGACCGCCGATGGCGGCAGCTGCCGCCACATAGGCGGCGCTGTGGGCGCGGAGGGTATGGCGATCGTATGTCCGTCCGGCAAGGGCCGCCGCAATGCCGAGCGCACTGAGGACGACGGTGACCGTCGTGTTGTCGGCCACCATTCCCAAACCCCAGATGACGAGGATGAGACCGAACGAGGTGTAGCAGTAGAATCTCCGACCCTTGCCCAGTCGGCGATCGATAAACCCGAAGCTGATGCCGTAGCTGGCCGCACCCGCAATCAGCATGCCCCAACCGAGGATTTCTGTGGCGCCATCCATCCCCCGAGTGACTGCGGCCAAGCTCGTGAGGCCGATGACCAGACAGACTGCGGACTGGGTGAATTCGAAACCGCCCGGTCGCTGTCCCAGTTTCAGCATGAGCAGCGAAAAGCTCCCGAGATAGACAGCCAGATAGCCCACCAACACGGCGATAGCCAGGGGAAGAGACGGTCCCTCGGGAATGCCGGGCGCCATCGGACGAAGCGACGCAGAGACGATCATCAAGGGAACGAGGTTGACGATCAACGCGACCGGCCAACGAAGGGCAGTCCACCCTCGGCTGTAGGCGAACCATAGGCTGACACCGCCAACCAAAAATGAAAGGGCAGCGCCAGATCCCCAGTTACGATAGGTCAACAGGATCGCGATATCAGCGACGAGAACGGCGGCGCTGACGCACCAGGCGAAGAGCTCCAGGTGGCGCCGCCAGGCGACCGTGAACATGGAGATCGAAAAGACAGCCAGAAGAGCGGTTGCCGCGTCAGCATCCATTTGGTCGAATCTGACGGTCGCCTCCCAAATCAAGGGATACGCAATCACCGCCGAAACCACACCGAAAAAGACTGCACTCAGGGGGCGGCCCCCGCGCGCGGCGCGGTCTGCTGCAAATAGCCAGACCGCGGCGTACGTGAGACCCAGCGCGATCCCCAGGGCGAGCGGTATGGTTCCGGTGTCGGTCAGGCTTCGTAACAGAAAGGCGCCGCAGAGGATCAGAAAGGTACGGCCGATGAGTCCGAGCACGTGAGCGACAGTGTGGGACTCTGATGCGGTGGTTGGGGGGACGGCGGCCATTGAGGTGTCGATGGTGGCCGCCTCTGTCGACTCAACGGTACGTGATTCGGGGGCGATGTGATCCCGGTCCTCGAGCTGCGAAACGCGGGACTCGAGCTGTTGCAGTTGTTTCGAGAGGAGCTCGAGTGCTGTTTCAATTGGAGCCAGCTTATCCTGCATCGAATCTCCAGAAGCGAGGATTTTCGAAACAACAGAATATCCTACAATTGTTCCAATGTTCAAGAATGTGGGCGTTTATCTGCGTTATGTGCGGTTTCTCCATTGGGTTGGTGGCGCCCTCAAGCCCCAGGCCCCAAGCCCCAAGCCAAAAAAATCGCCCCGCGGAAACCGCGGGGCAAAGACCGAAACAGAGAAGATAACGATGAAGCTTAGCTATTCTGACTCTGATAGAAGCCCATGAGGATTTTGGCGACCTCGGGGCGTGCGAACTCGACCGGCAGATCTTCGCCGGCCGCGAGCATTTCGCGCACCTTGGTGCCCGACAGGAACACGAAGTCTTCCTTTTGATGACCTTCGGGGGCCTCGCGCATCATGATGACCTTGCCGAGCTTGGTCGAGTAGGCGGTGTGATCGGCCTCGAAGATCTTGAGCTCGAGGGCGCCATCCGGGACCTCGTCGTGGAAGACGGCCTGGGCGTCGAAGGGACCGTAGTAATCGCCGACACCGGCGTGGTCGCGGCCGACGATCAGGTGAGTGCAGCCCATGTTTTGGCGGAAGACGGCGTGGAGAACGGCTTCACGGGGTCCGGCATAGAGCATGTCGAAGCCGTAGCCGGTGATCTCGACGGTGTCGGCCGGGAAGTAGAGCTCGACCATCTTGCGGATGGCGGCGTCGCGGACGTCGGCCGGGATGTCACCGGGCTTGAGCTTGCCGAGCAGCATGTGGATGACGGCGCCGTCGGCATTCTCACGTTCCATGGCCATGCGCACGAGCTCCTCGTGGGCGCGGTGCATCGGGTTGCGGGTCTGAAAGGCGACAATCTTGTTCCAGCCGTGCTTTTCGATCGCCTCGCGAATCTGGGTGGCGGTGCGGAACGTCTCGGGGAAGTCGGTCTGGAAGTATGAGTAGTTGAGGACCTCGATGGGACCCGAGATCAGGGTGTTGCCGACACTGTTGAATGCTTTGACGCCGGGGTGTTCCGGGTCGTCGGTGGCAAAGACCTTCTGGGTCATGAACGCCATCTGCTCGGGGGTCGCGGTTTCGACCGCCTCGACGGTCTGGATAGCGAGAACGGGATTGCCATCGACGTTGGGATCCTTGAGGGCGATCCGCATGCCGGGCACGATGCCGGTGGCGTCCTCGACCACGTTGAGGATCGGAACCGGGAAGAAGATTCCGCCGGTGGTCACCATCTTCTCGGAAACGGCCAGCGAGTCCTCGAGATTCATGTAGCCGGTCAGCGGGTTGAAGTAACCGGATCCCATCATCACCGCGTTGGCCGCGCCGGCTGACGAGATCACGATCGACGGCAGACCCGCCGCTTCTTGCAGCAGAGCTGCGCGCTTGGCGTCATCCGCCACGTACAGGGGGTTCAGGGTTTCGGAGCCGTGTGGTTTGATCATGCTGTTTTCTCCCTCGTTGTTGTTGGCGCCTCTGTCGAGGCGGATGCTAAAAACCTATTCGTTCTCGGTGGTCAGCCTCTCGTGGGCCATCGCCAGGGTTCGGTAGAGAATATGTGCGAACTTGGAGTAGGGGAGGGTCAGGAACAGGGTGAGCACGATCGCGAGGTGGATGACGTAGACCGCGCAGGCGAGGATCGGCGGCACCGCGACGAAGCGCAGAACCTCGGTGAGGACGCCGGTGCCGATCACCGTGAGAATGACCCACAGGAAGAAGCGGTCGAACGGCGTCGTGATTCCCACCAGCTTGTCCCCCGTAGCGCGGCGGTTGAACCACAGCAGGAGGCCTCCGACCACCAGCAAAAGAGCCGAGGTGTTCCCGAGCCACTTCACCCAGTGGGTGAGAGGGACAGGGTAGGAGAAGCCGAGATGCATCCACGACAGAAAGACCGTGTCCTTGTACAAATAGAGCACCGCAAATCCGGAGGTGATCGCGGCGCCGACGAATCCCCACATCACAAAGAAGTGCCCCCATCTCCTCTTCACCACCCCGCGATCGCATGATGCGAACTTCTTGTGGAGCCCTATGTCGATGAAGGCGGGGATCAGCGCTGCGAAAAATGAGCCCCTGCGTTCCTGCGTGGTGCCGAGCAACCGCCAGTACTTTCGGCCCGAGGTCCACATGGCAAAGAGAACCCAGGCCGTGGCGGAGAAGTAGGTGATGTAGATCAGGGTGTGCGATACGAAGTGCTCGTAATAGAAATTGCCGTCGAGGGCGCCGAGCGCTGGGTCGATATCGGGAATGTGGGCCCCGGTGGCGCCGAGCAGGATGATCCAGAAGAGGAGCGGGCCGAAGATCAGGAGCGGCCAGGTCTTCTTGACCTTGCCGACGAGTTTCCCGAGAAACGGCGGCGTCGCCAGGTGCTCCACGACCAGGGCGCGGGCAACGGCCATCATGTCGCCGGGGTTGACCTCGCGGGGGCACAGCACCGAGCAGTCGTTGCACTGGTGGCAGAGCCAGGGACCGGCGTCGGCGATGAGCCGGTCCTTCAGCCCCCACTGCGCCCACAGGATCTGTCGCCGTGGGAACGGCGCGTTGGCCGGCGCCAGCTCGCAGACGCTGGAGCAGGTCGCGCACTGGTAACAGCGCGCAGCATTCTCACCGCCACGGTCGAAAAATTCGTCGCGGAACTCCGATGATGTATGGATGACTGGGACCGAGGCCATGTATCCCCCTTCCCTTTCCTAGAAGCCCTTGAGCGGATTCGGACCCATCTCGTCGAGCTCTTCCGCGAATTCGTCCAGGATCTGCGGAATACGACCGAACTCGTCGTGTGACAGCTCGACCAGCTTGACGCGCTCGGGCTCCAGCGCCAGGCGCTCGAGCGTTTCGCCGACGTTCTCCAACCGCGTGTTGGCGAGCTCGGAGCCGCGGATGTAGTGGCACTGATAGTCGTCACCGAATTTACAGCCGATAAGGATGACGCCGTCGACCCCGCGCGAAAGCGCCTCGGCCAGCCAAACGATGTTCATAGAGCCAAGGCAACGGATCGGAATGACCCGCACCCACGGATTCCATGTCGCACCGTTGGCGGCCGCCGCGTCGAGGGCGGGTACCGCGTCGTTCTCACACATCAGCGCGAGGATGCGCGGTTTCTCCTCGTCCTCGTCGGGGATCTCCATCGCCTTGATCATCTCGGCCACCATGAGGACCGAGTAATCTGGGAAGCTGATGATCCGCTCCGGGCAGGCGCCCATGCAGATTCCACAGCGCCGGCAGCGGAGGGGGAAAAGCTCCGGGGTGCCCTTCTCATTCTCGTTCAGGGTCCCGAACGGACACTCCTCGGTGCAGCGCTTGCAATCGGTGCAGCGCTGGAGGAAGAAGTCGGGGTAGGCGGTGTCGCCGGCGCGTGGGTGAACAGCCTCGCCGCGCTTCGCCATCTCGATGCACTGCACCGCCTTCATGGCAGCGCCGAACCCATCCTCGGCCGCCTGCACCGATTCCATCGGTGCATGGACCGTGCCGGCGGCATAGATACCGGTGCGCCGGGTCTCGTACGGGAAGCAGATGAAGTGAGAGTCGGGGAATCCGTATTCCAGAGTCGGCAGATCCGGTCCCTGGCGGTACTCCAGGTGGAGGATTTCAGTGTCCTCGTGGTCGGCGAGCTCCTCGGCACGTGCGGCCGAGGTCTCGCGGATCTTTGAGCTCTCCGACGTCTCTGCCTGGTGGAGGGAATCGTGGAGCTCGCGGATGAGCTCGCCGTCGGCGGATTGTGGGACCATGCCCACGGCCAGCACGACGAGATCCGCGTCGATGCCCACGTTGTCGCCAAGCATGCTGTCCCTCACGTGGATCGAGAGCTTGCCGTTTGCCTGGACACTCTCCACCTCGCCGCGGGTCATCATCATCTCGGCGTCTTTTTGCACCGAGAGGAAAAAATACTCCATCAGACCCAGGGCGCGGATGTCTTTGTAGATGACCGCGTTCTCGATCGAGGGGTCGATCTTCTTGGCCTCCATCACCTGGCGCAACGTGTTGACGCAGCACTCGGACGAGCAGTACTTGAGGTGGTTTTCATCGCGCGAACCGGCGCACTGGATATAGACGATTCGCCCCGGTGTGCGGCCATCGGACGGACAGGCGATCTTTCCGTCGACGAGCATCTTTTCGAACTCTTGGGAGGTCACGACGTCGGGCGAGACGCCGTAACCGAGGTGCTCCAGCTTGGACGCGGGGTAAGGCTCGGCGCCGGTCGCCTGGACGATCGATCCAACCGTCATCTCGAGACCCGAGGATCCGTTGAGGCTGACCTTCAGTTGGCCCGGTTGGCCCGCAATGTCGACGATGTTGGTTGTGGTGAGGACCTTGATGTTGTCGTGGGCAGTGACCTCTTCGATCAGCCCGGGAATCGGGTTGGCCTCAGGCGCCTCGTAGGGCGGCTGCTCGGGCGGGATCGAGAGCTGATCGGCCAGGAAACCGCCAAGGTGATCTTCCTTTTCGACCAGGACCACCGGGTGGCCGAGCCCGCCTGCCGCGAGCGCGGCCTCGAGCCCGGTGCGCCCGCCGCCGACGACGAGAACGGTGTCGCTGATCTCCTCATCGAGCTTGTCGAAGGCCGTGACGCCGCCGAGGCGTGCGAGACCCATCCTCACCAGATCCTGGGCGAGCATGGTGGTGTCTTCATTTCCGGCTTCGTGCGACCAGGTGCAATACTCTCGCACCGCAGTCCGGACCATCGATGGCCCTACGTCCGTCAGGGTTGCGAACTCCCGGGTCTTGGCGCGCTCGGAGCAGGCGGCGACCAGGATGCCGTCGAGAGTATTTTCAGAAACCGCTGCCTTGATCGCATCCAACCCCTCGGGGGCGCACAGGCATGCGTGGGTGAGGGTGCAGGCGCAGCCGACATCGTCGGCGGCCTCGATGACCTCGTCGACGTCGATCGCATCGCCGATTCCGCAACCCGTACACAGGAAAACGCCGATCGTGTCCATCACGCCCTCCTTCCCGCAACCGCGATCGCGCGGGCTGCGGCGCCTGTCGCGTCCCGCACCGATGCCGCGACGTCCTCGGGACGGCGGGCGACACCGGCCACCGTGACGCCGGCGGCGAGATCGTCAAGGACAAAACCGTCGTCGTCCTTGCGGGTGAAGACCGCGAGATCCTCGTCGGCCGCGTTGGGCACCATTCCGGTGGCGAGCACTACCAGATCGGCCTCGGCGTCGAGGATTATCTCGTTTTCGACATCTTCTACGCGCAGCGAGAAGCCGCCGTTTGATTGTTCGATGCGGCCGACCTTGCCCTTGGTCAAGGTCACGCCTTCAATGGCGGCCGTCTCGAGGAGGAAATCTTCGTTCCTTCCCGGAGTGCGACGGTCGATGTAGTACATCGTGACCTCCGCGTCGGGCAATTGCTCCTTCACGTACCGCGCCTGTTTGAGCGATGCGAGACAGCAGACGCCCGAGCAGTAGTTGAGATGGTTGACATCGCGCGAGCCGGCGCATTGCACAAATGCCACTCGTGCCGGCGCCTCACCGTCTGACGGTCTCAGGATTTTGCCGCCGGTGGGTCCGCTGGGCGACGCCATCCGCTCCATCTCGACGTTGGCGATGACATTATCGAGACCGCCGCCGAGCTCCTCGAGATTTTCGAGAGGGTACGGTTTCCAGCCGGTGGCGACCACCACCGCCCCGACCTCGAGGGTCTCTGCCGTCGCCTCGGCATCGAGATCGATAGCGTCGTAGGTACACGATTGTGCGATCTTGGCCGCCTCGTCATCGCTCACCGCGGCGCGATCGAATGTGTAGATCCTCGGCCACGCGCTGGGGTAGGGGAGGCGGATCGCTTTGGTCTTCGACATCCCCAGGTTGTGGGGATCGTCGACCTCGGTGGCACAGGCTTTTTCGCAGTCTCCGCAGGCCGTGCAGTTCGCCTTGACCCAGGCCGGGTCGCTGGTGATCTCCACCGACCAGCCGCCGCCGTTCTTCTCCGCAGCCGTGACCGTCGAGTTGGTCAGGACGCGGATCCTCGGGTTACGTTCGAGGCGGCGGGTGTTGATCTCCATCCCACAGGACGGAGGACACATCTTGGGGAAGTAGTTGTTGGTTCGCATGACGCGACCGCCGACCGACGGGTTGCGTTCCACCAGGACGACCTCGGCGCCGGCCTCGGCCGCCTCGAGAGCGGCGGTGACGCCTGCGATGCCGGCGCCGATGACGAGCAGGGGCTTATTGGCTTCGCTCATGGCTGACTCCCTTCGACCGCTGCCTCCTTGACCTTCAGGGTCGGTTCGGCGAAGAGCGCGAACCGGAGCCACTGAAAGGCGAAGCGAAGGAGGGCCTCGTCGTTGGTCTTGAGTTCTTCGAGAGCCTCGGGTTGGATGTCGAACCGCTCGCAGAACGAGGACTCGAAGACGAACGTGCGGAAGGCGTCGAGGTTGTAGCACGCGGTGTAGAACATGTGCATCCGCTTGGGATCGAGGGTGCGCCCGCCGATGAACCACGGATGACTGACGAGATCGCGGAAGCCCGCCTCGAGATCATCCTGCTCTTCCAGCCCTTGATCTGAGCGCCAGCTCTGCGCGGTCCACTGTTTGCAGTCGGGCTGATGCCGTCCCTTGCAGTGATCGTCCTCGAAGAGGAAGTACATCGGCTTCGGTTCCTCACCCGCGCGAGCAGGCGGGATGGCCATGCCGAGTGGGTACATTCGGCACGCCCATGGACGGTCCTCGTAGACCGTACAACCCCCGTCACCGACAAAGGGACAGGGCTTCACATCCTCGTCCTTCATTTTCAGCATGACCATCGGAAGCTGGAGGTCCTTGGTGATCGGGTTTGAGGTGTGGGTTTCAAGAAAATCCTGGGTGTTCATACCGAGTCGGCGCGCCAGACGAAGAATGTCGAACGGTGTCAGCACGATGTTGACGTCGGCGCAGCAGGAGTTGAAACACGGGACTCCGGGGTGGCAGGTGAAGTCGAAGGCCTCACCCTCTGCGAGCTGTCTCTTGTCCACCAGGAATTGTGGCAGGCTCGCGTCGGCGGTGCTCATGGGCAGCCTCCATTATTTGAGTGGTCTGGTTCATCATCTGAGTGGTCTGATTCATCGACGGAGGCCCCGATAATGCAGTCCTTGACTGCGTTGGCTGACCACACCGCCAGAGGTGAGGCTTTGCCGGTGATGGGATCGACCCGGTAGCGGTACGACGCCTTGACGGCGTAGTTCGACTCCAGGTGCTCCCATCCTCGGACGTAGTAGGGGCATTCGTCGTTGAAGCAGGCAAGATGGAAATCAGCCTCGAAACCTGCAGCGTCGGGGAGCTCGAAAGCTTGCAGCTCCTGGTCGCAGTGCGGGCACACGGGGTGTAGAGATGCAGTCAAAAATACCTCGGTGAGAAAAGGCCCCAGGCGCCGAAGCGCCTGGGGCCGGAATAAAGACCGGAATTAGCTCATCGGGAGAATGTCGCGTTTGATCATCTCCCACTCTTCCGTTTCCGGATCCATGATGCAGTTGACGAAGCACAGCCAGTTGTCGTTGTCGAGCTTGGGGAAGTCGGCGCGGAAGTAGTAGCCCGGCCAACGGGTCTCCTCGCGGAACATGATCGTCCGGACGTGCGCTTCAGCCTGGTACATCCGGTGGACGTTCTCCCAGCACCGCATGAGCTCGTGAAGATCGGGGGCGCCGAGGTTGGCGGCGTCTTCCTTGAGCATGCCGAGCAGCTCGAGGCCCCTCTCGCAGAGCATCCTGGAGGTCGTGTACTGGGAGCCCACGCCGCCGGCGTACTCGTCCATGAGCTTCTGCAGCCGGAACATGAACATCTTCGGCAGGATGTAGTTGGGGTTGACGTCAATTTGCGAGGTGAAGTCCTTGTGCTCGGCAAAGGTGTCGAGCGGCTTGAGGGTCTTCGCCTTGAGAGCCTCGATGGTAGCGTCGTCCACCGTCGGCATCGGCGGGTTCTCCTTGACCAGGTAACGGACCGCCGCCTTGGCGGCGATGCGGCCTTCGGCGTGGGAGCCGGAGGAGAACTTGTGGGACGAAGCACCGGTGGCGTCACCGGCCGCGAACAGACCCTTGGTGGTGCACATGTTCTCGTAGCCCCAGAAGTACTCGGGCGGCGCCAGGTCTTCCGGACCGCTGACCCAGGCGCCGGAGGCGCCGGAGTGTGAGCCGATGAAGTACGGCTCGGCGGCCGCGATCTCGGAGGGCTTCTCTTCCGGTTGGACGTCACTGGCAGCCCACAGGATGGCCTGCGAGATGGTCATGTCGAGGAAGTCTTCCCAAGCC
>CAYPBC010000047.1:0-9736 GCA_964408845.1 uncultured Thermoanaerobaculia bacterium | reverse complement strand
TTGGTGCTGGTGCCCAGCCTCGCCGACCAGGTGTCGATCCCGATCATTGCCGCCGGCGGGTTCGCCGACGGCCGCGGGCTGGCCGCGGCGCTTGCCCTCGGCGCGGACGGTATCGCCATGGGGACCCGCTTTATGAACACCATCGAGAGCCCGGTCCACGAAGGCGCCAAGCAGGCGAGCGTCGAGCACCATGCCGCCGACACCGTCTACACAAACCGGGTCGACGGCCTTGACGCGCGTTACGTCGATTCTCCGGGTTCGCAGCGGCTGATCCACCAGCACATGAACCCGCTGTCCGCCCTGCTGCGTTCGCGCGAGATCGCTGCCCTGCTCGGTCTGCCGTGGGCCAAGCTGGCCGCAGGCATCGTCCTCTCGGGCTACAGCAAATCGGTGCAGATGGCGCGGATGGCGATCGGCTTCGAGGCCTTCAAGAACGGCTGCACGCGGGGTGATCTCGAACGGGGCGTGCTGCCTCTAGGCCAGTGCACGGGGCTGATCGACGACACGCCCACGGTCGCCGAGGTCATCGACCGGATCGTCAACGAGGCCGAGACGACCCGGACGCGACTCGACCAGGTCTTCGAGTCACCGGTCGCCGTCGGCTGACGAGTCACGCGTCGAGGCCGATACCATACATTTGATCCGGTCCGAGGGCGTCCGGGAGGCGGTCCCGCAACGCACGCCGGGCCTCGTAGCACAGGTGGCAGGCGTCGGCGTAGGCGGATTCGTGCGGGAGATCGTAGCGTCGCACCAGCTCTGCGGGACCACCAGCCAGCAGAGGACCGATCACGGGGTGGGTCTCCGGATCGTAGGCCTCGCAGATGGACGCGAGGGTGCTGCGAAACACGTTTCCGAGCGAAATCCCCTGGCAGATGTGTACATTTCCGAGCGGATCGAGGTGGACCCGACCTGGATCCCTGAAATCCTCCCACGGGCACTCGGTGAGCTCCTCCCACGGCCTCTTGGGAGCTTCACCGGCCAACTTCTCCACCGCCCGGCCCCGGAACCTGACCGGCGACTCCCCGAGCGGGAGCTGGCCGACGGGACCCTCCACCCGCGAGCCCTCCGGTTTCGCGATCGAGATCGTGCCGACCGGGATCCCAAGCTCGCCCGCCGCAGCCGCCGCGTTCTCCGCCAGGCGGTTCTGCTCCTCGCTGTGATGGAAGAGATCACTCGAGACCGAGAGGTCCTGGACAAGACCCTCGAAGGGCCGCAACCACTCCAGCGCATCTCGGACCTCGATCGCCCAGTAGACGTTGGAGACCAGACCAACCTTGAAACCCGCGCCGGCCGCCGTCTCCACCGCCTTCACCAGTACGGGGTAAAAGAGAAACGGCTCCCCACCCTCGAAGTAGATCCACTCCACCGTCCGCAGCTCGTCGGCCTGGTGGAGGATTTCGTCGAGCTGGTCGAGGCTGAGGGTCCCCTCCTGCCACGGGCTGCCCCACACGAAACAGTGGTCGCACTCGGAGGTGCAGGTGTACGTGAGGAGAACGTGAATTCCTGACAGCCTCAAGGCCATGCCTCGATCATACAGTGGCGAGCTGCGAGAATAGACCATGGCCGTGGTGATGCCGACCACGCGGATCGACCGCTCTAGCCCGGATATCTCACCGGGTTCCAGCTACGGCCGGCGATGCACAGCACCCAGCGGTGTTTTCTCGCCTCTGGGTGCTCGACGTACTGTCAAGTACGACTCCGCGCCCCTCGGGTCGCACCCCGCTGGGCACCGCACCTCGTCGGCCTCGCAACGGAACCTGGTGAGATATTCGGGCTGGTTCCATTACTGTTCCTTTATTTGTGCAGCCGTCCCGGCTGCACACGCCCGCGTTCATTGAACAGTACTCGCCCGCAAAACGCTGTCCTATACTCCTTTCATGATGGATCACGACCAGCGCCCCGTCGACCCGCGGCAGCAGATCCCCGAGGCCGCCCAACGCCGGGGTCTGCAGATCTTCGGTTTCCCGCTGAGTATCGATCCCTTTTTCTTTGTCACCGCGTGGCTGATCGGAGGGCGGCAGGAGCCGATGTGGATGCTGGTGTGGGTGGTAGTGGTGTTGGTCGGCATCCTCGCCCACGAGCTCGGTCACGCCTTCGCCGGACGCAGGCTCGGAATGGCGCCGTGGATCCGGCTGATGGCTTTCGGCGGCATGACCGGGTGGCAGCGGCCGCGGCTGCTGACCCCCGGTCAGCAGATTTTCATAAGCGCCGCCGGACCGGCGGTGGGGATCACGATCGGCGGCACGGTGTTGCTCGCGGGCGTGGCGGGGTTGTTCGCAGGCGCACCGCCGTCCGTCCTGCGCGTGCTCGACTTCGTGCTCTGGGTCAACCTCGGGTGGGGAATCCTCAACTTGCTGCCGATCCTGCCGCTCGACGGCGGCCACATCGCCTCGTCTCTCGCCGGCATCGTGGCCGGTGACAAGGGTCGCATTGCGGCGCGGTTATTCTCGATCGTTCTCACAGTGGCCATTGGTCTGTGGGCACTGCTGGCGGGCGAGTGGTGGATCGCGGTGCTCGGCGTCGTGCTGACCTACGCCAACGTCCAGGGTCTGCGTGCGGAGATGGCAGCGCACTGACTTTTGAAACGGAACTCGCTGCGGCGATGGCGGCCGCAGAAACGAACGACAATGGAGCCGAATCGAAAGGAGCCGACCCATGCCGAATCTGACCGCCGCCCAGGTCAAGAACATCGTCAGGAACATCATCAGGGTTCGCGGCGCCACGGTGTCCGGCACCATCGCCCCGATGCCGGCCGCACCGACCGACACGGTCGTTGCGTTCGACCCGGCACCCCTTTGGAAAACCGGGAACTACTTCGATGCCGGCCAACCAACGCGCGTGACCGTACCGAACCGGCGTGCCGGGCGGTACTTCGTCCACGCGGAGCTGCAGTGGGAGCCAGTCGTCGGCACCATGATCTACACCGTCAAGCAGAGTGCCGGCGGCTTTTTCGGCGCCTTCCTCATGCGCAACGGTCAGACGCCGACAGCCACGCGGGAAGCCCAATCGACCGCTGCGGTCATCGCCGGCTCGTCCCTGGTCAGCCAGAACCTCCTTCTCGAAACCCATCTGGCCAACAACGACTTCATCGAGCTCTTCGTCTTCCAGAGGGTCACCGGCATCGATCAAGCCGCTGAACCGTTCCCGATCAAGCTCAGCGCAACCCTCACGGTCCGCCGCCTCGGCAGATCGAGCTAACCCGAGCAATTCGCGCAGCGAATTGCTTTGCATTACAATCAGGCGCCGCCATCCGTAAGCTTTGGATGGGCGGTCAATGAATCATGTACCAGGAGTACTTCGGCCTCAAGGCCCCGCCGTTCAATATCACGCCGGACCCGCGGTTTCTGTTCTTCAGCCGCCGCCACCGGCAGGCCTTCGAGCACATTCTCTTTGGGGTCAGCGAGCGCAAAGGCTTTATCCAGATCACCGGTGAGGTCGGCGCGGGCAAGAGTACGCTGTGCCGCAAGGTTCTCGAGGAGCTCCACGACGGCTACGCCACCGCGCTGATCCTCAACCCGGTGATGACCCCGATCCAGCTCATGCGGTCGATTCTGCGCGAGCTTGATCTCAAGGCCACGGGCAACGACCGCGTCCGTTTAGTGGAGCGGCTCAACGAGTTCCTTCTCGACCGGGCCCACGCGAATGTGGTGGTCGTGCTCTTCATCGACGAAGCGCAGGACATGTCCGACGAGCTCCTCGAACAGGTACGGCTGCTGTCCAACCTCGAGACCGACCGCCACAAGCTTTTGCAGATCGTGCTGATCGGCCAGCCCGAGTTGCGCGACCGCCTCGACCGCAAGGAGCTGCGCCAGCTCCGGCAAAGGATCACCGTCCGCTACCACCTCGGATCCATCAGCCGTCAGGAGACCGTCGCCTACATCCAACACCGGCTGCTGATCGCCGGCTCCAACGGTCGGCCGACATTTACCCGTCCGGCGTACCGCGCCATCCACAGCTACTCGCGCGGTGTGCCGCGATTGATCAACGCGGTGTGCGACAAGACGCTCCTCTGCGGTTATGTTCAAGGCCGCGATCATCTCGGCTGGCGGCAGGTCCGCCGCGCCATTCACGACCTCGAGGGGCAGGGCTGGTGAGCCTGATCAACGACGCCCTGCGCAAGGCGCGGCAGGCCGCAGCCGAGCACGAGGCACAGCAGCCGGATGCAACATTCCGGGCGCCAAAGGCCTACCCGTCGCGCGGCCCCCGCCGGCAAAGCGGAGTCGTGATACTGGCGATCGTCGCCATTTCGGCCGGACTTGCGGGTGCGGCCGTCGCGTGGTGGGCGGTGGGGCAGCGCGAGCGATCGGTCGCCACAGTCGTACCGACACCCACGGCCTCCCCCACCACCGTTTTCGAGCAGCCCGATGGTCCGACGCCCGAACCAACGTCAACGGCGATGGTGTCTATTCAGTTGGGCGAGGAGACCGCCGTCATCCTCGTCCCCACCCCGACACCCGTTGCGCTGCATGTCGCGACCGACCTGGCGCCGACCCCTGAACCGACACATGAACCGACCCATCAGAAGCAAACCGATCGGGTCTTTGTCCTCGACGCCGACCTCGGTTACGCGACCCTCAGCCTCGGCTACATCGTCGCCAGGCAAGACAACCCGTTCGCCGAGATCAACGGCATCGAGGTCTCCGTCGGCTCCGAGGTGGAAGGGTTCGTGATCGAGAGGATCGAGGCCGACCAGGTGGTCCTGCGGGACGAGAAGGGCGAGCTGGTGCTGCGGGTACCGTGAGGCACGTTACACGTTTGAACGTTAAACGTTGAACGTTGACTATCCATCCTTGCACGCGGGACGCGTGCACCACAAGGGGCAATTTCGGATTTCGAATTGCGAATTTCGAATTTGCCGCCCCTCGCCCTCCAGCTTCGCCGTGACAAGCCTGCACGCGGGACGCGTGCATCACAAGCCCACCCGCAAAGGGTCATGTCGGGATTTATGGGGCACGCGTCTCGCCTGCCGCTTGGGCCGGCGGCAAACACGCATTCACGCACCTCCACTCAGCAGCCGGGACGGCTGCCCCACAAAACGGCCCAGAACCCTTGTGGGGCAGACGTCCCGCCTGCATCATCATCTTGCGATGAAACTGCTGTTGGCCTGCAACCCCTGCACCGCGGTCTGGAGGTCTTTGGGTTGGGTTCGGGCCACAGACATCTCGAGGACCGGGCCCGTATACCGGGTAGGGGGTGATATCAGTGCTTGCTCGCACAGCATGGATGGTCATCGTCGCCGGCGCGCTTCTCGGGGCAGCGGTCGCGAACGCCGACTACAACGACGGTGTCGCGGCGTACCACCGGGGAGACTTCGAGGCGGCCGAGCAGGAGTTCGCCGGCGTGGTCAAAGCCAACCCCACGCATGCCGCCTACTACATGCTCGGGCTCTGCCAGGAGCGTCTTGGAAAGACCGCCGAGGCGGTGATCAGCCTCTCCGAGGCGGTGGAACTGGCCCCGGCCAACGCGCGATATTCCATCGGGAAGGCACGTGCGTTGAACTCGGACGGGCAGCCCGGCAGCGCCATCGAGGAGCTGGCCGCGATGAGCACCGACAGCATTGATCCGGACCTCCGTACCTCGTACGCGTTGGTCTTTGCCAGCGCTGAACTCAAGCTCGGCCAAACCGAGAACGCGTTGCGGATTCTCGAGCAGCGATTGGCCGAGGACGCGTCCGACCCGTCGCTCCACCGTGCAGCGGGCATGGTCTTCGAGCGCCTCGATCGGCACGGCGAGGCCTTCGAGGCTTATGCTCGAGCTTGCCATCTCGACCCGAACGACACGGCGGTCTGCCGGGCCGCCGTCAGATCGGCCCTGGCGGCAAATAGTAGCGATCTCACGACGGACGAGCTGCAACAGATCCGTGCTCGTGCCGTCGATCTCGCGCAAGCCTTCGCCCGTTCCTCTCCCACCCCGGAGCATCTCGTACTGGCGGGCAAGACCTGCCTCAAGGCCGGGCAATTCGAGGTCGCGGCGGTCTGGTTCGAGAAGGCAACCACCGCCGGGGCCACCGAACCGTTGACGTTGTACTACTGGGGCCGCAGCCTCGCGTCGGCCGGGAACTGGAGCGGAGCCGTCGAAAAGTATGAGAATGCGCTCCAACTCGAGCCCGACGAATCACTGGCGGTGCGGATTCACGGTCAGCTGGCGCGCCTCGCCGAGTGCCGCCTCGAGCTCGCGGCCGCGGCCCGCAACCATCGCCTCGCGGGCAATCAGGATCGCGCCCGTGAAATGGAGAAGCTGGCGACCGACTACGGCAACGCCCTCCAGCGGCGACGTGACCTCGAGAAAACCATATCCGGCCTACGAAGGACGCTGCCGCAGCTCGAGGAGATCCGCGACGAGGCCGGTCAGGAGGCAATAAGGAACAAGATCGTTGGGCTCGAACGAGAGGTGGCGTCGATTGATGCTGAGCTCGGGTCGGTCCGCGCGGCGCTCGCGAAAAGCTGTCCTTAACCTGCATATCTCACCACGTCGCTACTGCGGCCCGCGACGTGGTGAGATATGCAGGCTAACCCGCGCTCGCCTTCTCCTGAATTCGGGCCTCGATGGCGCTGAACTCGTCGCGCAGGTGGTTTTGGAAGATGGTGAATGATTCGTCGGCCAGGAGGCGTTCTGATACGAGATCTGAAAAGGCCCGGTGACGCACCTCGTCGAGCGCGTCGCGGTGCTCGATCAACTTTTCCAGCGACAACGACGCGATATCGGCGGATTGGCTTTCAACCTCCAGGAGATAGGCATCGATACGGTTCTTCATTCGCCGCCGCATCCACTCGCGAAGGGCAATGTAGCCCGAGTACAGACCGACGAGCAGGGTCAGCCCGAGGCTGATGGCCTCCGCGTACTCGACGAAGAAGGCGGGCTCCTCGCGGTGGTAGTAGGCGACGGCCCCGCGGTGGTACGGGATGGTCACGGAACCCGGGCGGTAGTCTTCGCGGATCCTGCGAACAACTGCCAGATCCGCTTCCTCCAACCCAGCTGAATCCAACCGGCGCTCAAAGAGGGCGGCTGTGATGGTTCGAACCAGATCCGTACCAAGGCCCCTGCGGGCAATCAGCATCGCCGACACCTCGATGGTCTGTACGGGCTCTTCCGGCAGCCGCACGTAGGTCGACCGCGGGATCGTCGTGCCACGGATGCTGGGAAAGACGAGGGCGAGCGCATCCGATTCGTTGCCGAACTCTTGAGCATCACCGAGAGAAAGAAAGCGAATCGCATCCTTCTCAGCCAACTCGGTGATCATTCGCGATGGGATGGCGCTGAGAATGAACGCCGCATCGACTGATCCATCGATCAACCCCGCCATCGCTTCAGCCGGCAACAGCGCCAGATCTTCACCGACCTCGGCCCCAAAATGATTGAGGACGCGTTTTGAGAGCTGGCGGGTCCCGGAACCCGCGGGGCCGAGGGAGACCCGTCTTCCCCGCAGGTCGTACACACTCCGAATCTCGTCCGCATCGAGCCTGCTCACGAGAATATGCAGGACCTCGTTGTAAAGCGGCGCCACCAGGCGCGCGTTGTTGCCGGTCGGGGTATCGCTCTGAACAAAGGCGAGGTCGGCGCTGCCGCCGGCCCCATCGATCCGGTCCATGTTTTCGACGCTGCCGCCGGTAGACAGAACCTCGGCCGACTCGACAACGCTCGCTCCCTCGAGCACCCGCGCAAGAGCCTCTCCGAGAGCGTGGTAGGTGCCGGTTTCCGGGCCGGTCGCGATGACGATCTCGTGCTGGGCCTGGTCTCCCGACACCATGCGATAACCGTAGAAACCACCAACGATCAGGGCCAGGGCAACGACCGAGGCGAGGATCGCGGGGATCGGGATCGAGGATCCGACGTCTTTTTCGAGGTGTGGATGCTCCATGATCACCTTCTCCGGAGGTTTTCAGTTTCTGCAGCGGAAGGCTAACACAGGCGCCGACTCAACGAATCACCTTTGGGGCCGTGATCTCGATTGACCGGTCGTTCGCTTTCACCGAGACCAGTGATGGGCTCTTCATTCCCGGTGGCTTTTGGAATCGGAGGGCGACGCCGGCATCGATGACCCGGCCGTATCGTTCGACCGCTCCTCCAAGCTGGTCAGGGGCCTGAACCATGAATAGCCTCCCACCCGATGCCGCTGCGATCTGTTGCAGGTGCTTGCGGGCCCGCTGCGGAAATTTGTCGTCCCAAAGAGCGAGGACGAGGATCGGAATGCCCGCACGATCCACGGCCATCGCGGCATCACTCCAAACCGCTTTGGAAGCGTCAAAACGACCGTCGGTGACCAGAATGAGAAAGCTCCGGCCACGTTGTCCCTCGAACCGGGCCAGGGAGGTGAGGACCAGGGTCGCCAGATCACCACCGGGCGGCGATTCCGGGGCCTCGGAGATTCTTCCCGGGTCGAGTTCCCAACCACCCTGATCGCCATCGGTAGCCACGAAGATCCTGCCTCGGCCGCCGCCGGCACGTTCCGCGAGAGGCTCGAGGGCACGGCCGACCGCGGGCCATTCGGAGACCTGTTCCGGCGACAGATCAACGGCCACACCAAGGTACAACGGGGAGTTGCCGGCGTCGCCGATCGCCACTATCGGCACATCTTCCTTGCCGACCTGCAGACGAAGCGCGGCTGGGGTGAGGCCGGGCACGGCGTCGCGGCCACGGCTGACGACCGCGGTCATTTCGGTGGTCTGTGGACCGGCATCGGCCCATGCCTCATAGGTCGCGGCGACGTCGTCGGGGAGCTGCGCGGGGGCTGTCTTTGCTGCGGCCGGCGGCGGGGCGGCTTCGGAGCGCAGAGGCTCGACAACCGGCGCCGGCTCGGTCGCTGGGAGGGGCTCGGCGATCGGCCGCGCTATTTTCTCCTCGATCGCAGCCGGTTCCGGTTCAGGCTGAGGTTCGGGCGGCTTTGTTTCTTCCTCGATCGCAACCAGTTCCTGTTGAGGTTCCGGCGCAGGCGCGGAGGCAGCTATCGCCGCTCCGGCAACCGCAGCCGCTGCGACCACCGGTTGTTCGGGTTCGGACGATGGCGCGGGTTTGCCCTCTTTCGGGCCTTGTGCTTCATCTGCAGCATTGTTGGGTGACGGCGTACCCACCGGTCCGTCGTCGGGCATCGGTGGTGTCTTCGATACATCGGGCTGGGACGAAAGCGACCCACCCGTCTGCTTGGCAACAACGGCTGTGCCCAGGGCCGGCGCGGCCGCCGGACTGTCATCACCGAAGGACGGGATGCGTACCGTGCCGACCCAGAGGCCGGTGTCCTGTCCGCTGGGACTAGCAATCTCGACCTTCAGGTGATGCTCACCGGGCGGCCATACGGTGGTGACCCGGGCGCCGCCGTCGCTCGTGACCCGCACGGCCCACAGCGGGCTCTGGCCGGGAGGCACCTCGCCGTCGAGCTCGATCCGCACCATGGCGTTGGCGCCCACCCGAGTTCGGTCCTCGGGAGAGACGTGGATCATCACAACGACCTCGGTGCCCGCTCCGGACGCACGCAGCGGCTCCACCTCGACCCTGATAGCCACCGGAGCGGAGGCTGCCAGGCACAGAGCGCTAACGACGAATACCGGCAACAGACTCGACGTCTTCCATCTCACGGTGAGCCTCCTCTGGTGTACCCCGCCACAATTGGAGTGGTATTCGGTCGCCGATGCATCCATCCTGCCTGAGCTTCGCTTCCTCTCCATACGGAAGAGTATGCATCGGTCGCGAAGCACAGGCGGGAAGGCGCCTCGGCGCCCTCGATACTACACACCAATTGTGG
>CAYPBC010000046.1:0-9785 GCA_964408845.1 uncultured Thermoanaerobaculia bacterium | reverse complement strand
CCGACTTCGAGTCGGTGGCGGAGGCCGGTTCGATGTTGGGCTCGGGCGGGGTCATCGTCATGGACGACACCGTCGACATGGTGTGGGCGCTCGAGAATCTGCTGACATTTTACGCCCACGAGTCCTGCGGTCAGTGCACCCCGTGCCGTGAGGGCTCGGACTGGGCGCTCGACGTGGTGGGTCGGATCCGTCGCGGGTACGGACACGCCGGAGACCTCGAAACCCTCCACCGGATCGCCCGTTTCGCCAGCCAGGGCATGACGATCTGCCCCCTCGGGGATGCCTTCTGCCTTCCCATCTCGAGCTTCCTCGAGCACTTCGGCGACGAGTTCGAGGCGGCGATCGCCACAGCGGAGAAACGTGCCGCAACCGTCCTCCCAATCCTGCCGGTGCGATCCGACCACGCCCTCTTCGAATCCGAGGAGGCGGGCTGATGGTCACCATCACGATCGATGGCCAATCTGTGACCGTGCCCGAGGGAACCAACCTCATCGAGGCCGCGCTCAAGGCCGGCGTCGAAATCCCCACCTATTGCTATCACCCCGGACTCAGTGTGGTCGGCCAGTGTCGAATCTGTTTTGTCGAGATCGAGGGCATGCCGCGCCTCGTCACCGCATGCTCCACGCCGGTGCAGGATGAGATGGTGGTTTTTACCGGCTCTGAAAGGGTGCGTGAGGCGCGGGCGGCAGTGATGGAGTTCCTGCTCGAAAACCACCCTCTGGACTGTCCTGTCTGCGACCAGGCCGGCGAGTGCGGGCTTCAGGATTACTCGGTGGAGCACGGTCTCGACAGCACCCACATGATCGACGAGCGACGCTCCTTTCCGGGCCTCGAGCGGAGGGCGATTGGACCCCACGTCATCCAAAACCAGAATCGATGCATCCATTGCACCCGATGCGTCCGGTTTACGACCGAGATATCGGAGACTGCCGATCTGGCGATGAAATCGCGTGGCAACCACTCATACATCGATACCTTTGACGGCACCCCGCTCGACAACCCGTGGTCCGCGTGCGTGGCTGATGTCTGTCCCGTTGGCGCGCTGACGGTGAAGGAGTTCCGATTCCGCGCCCGCGTGTGGCACCTCGAAGAGACCGAAACCGTGTGTCCGGGGTGCAGCATTGGCTGCAACGTCGATCTCGGACACCTCGACGGGGTGATCCATCGCTTCGTTCCGCGCTTCAATCCCGAAATCAACGGGTGGTGGATGTGTGATTATGGGCGGTTCCTCGCCGATGGTCTCAACGACCGCGAGGTCGACGCACCGCTGCAACGGACTGAGGACGGCAAATGCGCCGTATCGTGGGAGAGCGCCTTGGCCACCCTCGCCGCCCTCCTGCGGGGCGCGCCGAAACCACTCGTGGTGGCCTCCGCCAACTTCAGCAACGAGGCGCTGTATTCAGTCAAACGGAATCTGCAGGAAAGCTCAGGAATGATGGTCGTCGTGCCGATCCACAGTGGAGATCAACGGCGCATCAGGAATGCGCGAGACGAGTGGATCGAAAGTGTCGACGCCCACTCGAACAGTACCGGCGCGCGCCATCTTGATCTGACCATGGTGGATGGCGTGGCTCTGGAGTCGTACATCCGCGACGGGGACGGGCCGCTGCTGATCCTCGACGCGCACGCCCACCCGTGGCTCGAAACCGAAGCCGCGGCCGCGGCGGCCGCCGGGCGACCGATCGCCGTCATGGCTCGCCGGCACACACCCCTCGTCGATGCCGCGTCGTTGGTTTTTCCTCTGGCATCGTGGGCCGAGACCGAGGGCACCTACACCTCATCGACAGGGATTGTGCAGCTGGCGCGGCAGGCGTTGCCGCCGGCCGGCCAGGCGCGCCCGCCGTGGGAGGTGCTCCACAGCCTGGCACGCCATCTCGGTCACGAGCAGGAGCGGATGATATCGCCCCGAGTTCTCTTCGCCGAAATGGCCGCCGAGATCGGGGCGTTCGCCGGGATGACCTTCGGCAGGCTCATGACCGAGCCGGGGATGCCGGTCCACGAGGAGGCCCGCGGTGTGGGCTGACCTCACCGTGATCGCCGTCAAGCTCGTCTTCGGGCTGGTGGTGCTGTTAACCACGGTCCCGATCATGGTGTGGGTGGAGCGCCGGGGTTCGGCCCTTATCCAGGACCGCCTCGGCCCCAATCGCGTCGGTCCATTCGGTCTCTTCCAACCGGTGATCGATGTCGTCAAGCTCCTGACCAAGGAGATCATCACCCCGGCCGGAGTGAAGCCGCTGCTCTACATCCTGGCGCCAGTCGTCGCAGTGGTCATTGCCCTCAGCACCTTTATCGCCATACCGATCGGGAAAGACACGGGGATCGAGGTCTTCGGACACCCGGTCGACGGGCTGATTGTCGCGCCCGATCTCAACATCGGCCTCCTCTACATCTTTGCGATCTCCTCGCTCGCTGTGTACTCCGTGCTGCTCGCGGGGTGGTCATCCGACAACAAATATGCGCTCCTTGGCGGGATCAGAGCCTCTGCGCAGGCGATATCCTATGAGCTCGCGATGACGATCTCGATCGTCGGCGTCCTGATGAGCGCCGGGTCGCTGCATCTGCAACAGATCGTCGATGCCCAGAGTGGGGTCTGGATGGGGTTCCTCCCCCATTGGAACATCTTTCCGCAGTTCATCGGCGCCATCACCTTCGTGGTCGCGGTCTTTGCCGAGACCAACCGCCTCCCCTTCGATCTCCCGGAGGCGGATTCCGAGCTCGTCGCCGGGTACCACACCGAGTACTCGTCGATCCGATTCGCGGCGTTCTATATGAGCGAGTACCTTCACATGACCGTCGCGTCGGCGCTCATCACCGTTCTCTTCCTTGGTGGTTGGACCCTTCCCTGGATCGGCATCCCCTTCTCTGGATGGCCAGGGGCGCTGCTCTCGATGGCCATCTTCTCGATCAAGGTCGCATCGCTGCTGTGGTTCTTCGTCTGGGTGAGGTGGACCCTTCCCCGATTCCGCTACGACCAGCTCATGGCATTGGGGTGGAAGGTGATGATCCCTTTGGCGGTGCTCAACTTCCTGTGGGTCGGGGTCGCCATGGCTCTGGGATTAATGTAGGAGGAGTGTAGTGGTCAGCATTGTCTTTCTCGTGGCAGCGGCCATCGCGGTGATTTTCGCGGTGCTTGTCGTTGTGCCGAGGAATCCCACTACAAACCTGCTGTCGCTGGTGGTGATGTTCTTCGCCATGGCTGCGATTTTCGCCATCCTCGGCATGGACTTCCTGGCCGCCATTCAGATCATCGTCTACTCGGGTGCGATTCTGGTCCTGTTCCTGTTCGTGATCATGCTGTTGAATATTCGCAGGGTCGAGGCGTTCGGCAGCGGACGTCCGATTCAGGCCCTCCTCGGCACCCTCGTAGCCGCCGGAATCGGCGGCATTGTGCTGGTCATCGCCGGGCTCCTCCTGCCGGTCGCGGGCGGGATTCTGCCGGGCGCCGTCGACATCGGGACCGCCATCCCGATCGGACGCGCCCTCCTGAGCTCCCACCTGTTCGCCTTCGAGTTCATCACCCTGCTGCTGGTGGCGGCGATCGTGGGCGCCTTCTATCTCGGAAAGAGAGAGGAGGAATGACTCCCGTGGAGACGGTTGCCATCCCCTACACCTGGGTTCTTGCCCTGTCGGCGGTGCTCTTTGCCATCGGCACCATGGGGGTCCTCCTGCGACGCAACGGCATCGCTATTTTCCTGTCGTTGGAAATCATGCTCAACTCGGCCAACCTGGCCTTTGCGGCCTTCGCATTCCGCTTTGCATCCGACCACGCCACGGCGGCTGCAGCGCTCGACGGCCAGGTCTTTATCTTCTTTGTGATCGCGGTGGCGGCAGCAGAGGCGGCGGTGGGCCTTGCGCTGTTCATCCTCCTCCAACGCCGAAAAGGATCGATCGATGTGGATCGTGCGAACATCCTCCGCTGGTAGACACGCGGTGAGAAGGCGGGCTAGGTGATGCTCGGATCACTGTGGCTGATTCCGATCATCTGCCTGGCGGGCGCGGTGCTGAACCTCGCTCTCGGCGTTATTAGAGCGCCCAAGAGCGTGGTAACCCTGGTCGGTGTTGGGTCGGTCGGCGCCGCCACGATCGCGGCCTTCACCGCGGTGTGGGAATTCCTGCGCCAGCCCGCCGAGGTCATCGTCGAGCCCTACTTCACATGGATCTCGGCCGGCGCCGTCAACGTCAACGCTTCGTTCCAGCTCGACCCGCTGTCGGCGGTGATGGTGGCTTTCGTCACCTTCGTAGGCTTTCTCATCCACGTCTACTCGATCGGCTACATGCACTCGGAAACCGATGCCGGGTACGCCCGCTACTTCGCCTATCTCAATCTGTTCATGTTCTCCATGCTGGTGCTTGTTCTCGGTTCGAATCTGCCGGTCATGTTTGTCGGCTGGGAGGGCGTCGGGCTGTGCTCCTACCTCCTGATCGGCTACTACTATGACCAGAAGTGGTGCGCGGCCGCGGGCAAGAAGGCCTTCATCGTCAACCGCATCGGCGATCTCGGCTTTCTCCTCGCCATCTTTGCGACCATCACCTGGTTTGGGAGCACCGAATTCACCGAGATCTTCCCGGCGGCCGCTCTCCACCCGGATCGTTTTGCCACCGCGGCCACCGTCATCGGGCTGCTGCTCTTCATCGGTGCGATCGGAAAGTCCGCCCAGATCCCACTCTACGTCTGGTTGCCGGACGCCATGGCCGGTCCGACTCCTGTGTCGGCCCTGATCCACGCAGCAACGATGGTCACCGCCGGTGTCTACATGGTGGCTCGGGCCAACGTCTTGTATCGGATCAGTCCAACCGCGATGCTGGTGGTCGCGATCATCGGCGGCATCACCGCGATCTTTGCCGCCACCATCGGTCTGGTTCAGAACGACATCAAGAAGGTTCTCGCCTACTCGACGGTGTCCCAGCTCGGCTACATGTTCCTCGGCGCCGGGGTCGGCGCGTTCATCGCCGCCATCTTCCACGTCGTGATCCACGCCTTCTTCAAGGCCTGTCTCTTCCTGGGGTCCGGATCGGTCATCCATGCCTGCGGCGGCGATCAGGACATGCGGACGATGGGCGGGCTTCGCAAGTACATGCCCATCACCTACTGGACCTTTCTCGCGGCGACCCTGGCGATCTCCGGGATTCCGATATTCGCCGGTTTCTTCTCCAAGGACGAGATCCTGGCCAAGGCATACGAAGCCGGGGCCGGCAATCTCAACGGTTTCGGTGCGACCTATCAGCTCCTGTGGTTCCTCGGTCTCGCAGGCGCCCTGCTCACCGCCTTTTATATGTTCCGCGTGGTGTACATGACCTTTCACGGGTCGTTTAGAGGATCCGAGGAAGCCGAGCGTCATCTGCACGAATCACCGCCGAGCATGACCGGCCCCCTGGTCATTCTCGGCATCCTCTCGATCGTCGGCGGGTTCCTTGGATTCCCCGGACAGCTCTTTGGCAAGAGCGGCCTCAACCTGATCGAAAATTTCATGCACCCGGTGATCCTGCCGATCTCGGCCACAGTCCATGGGGTTGCCGAAGCATCCGGCCACACCGAGCACGCCGTCGGGCTGGGAACAGAGTGGGCTCTGGTGGCAGTCTCGGTGGCGGTGGCCGTTCTCGGCATCGTCATCGCACGCCGCTTTTATCTCGGGCCGCAGGCATTTGTACTCCCCCGCCGGCTTGCCGATCGCTTACCGATGATCTACAAGCTCCTGCTCAACAAGTACTGGGTCGACGAGATCTACGATGTCCTCATCGTGATGCCCATCTATCGATTTGCGATCTTCTGTTGGAAGGTGGTCGACGAGCTGATCATCGATACGTTCTTTGTCAACGGCGCCGCATTCACCGTCGAGCTCACGGGCGATCTCATGCGCTTTACGACAACCGGTAATGTCCGCAACTACGCGCTGGCGGTGGCCCTAGCGGTCTTTGCTCTCGCGGCGTTCATGTGGTGATGGAGGTATAGCTTGGACCAGCACCTCCTGCTCCTCGTCACCCTCGCACCGACGATCTTTGCGATCCTGCTGCTGCCGATTCCAAAGCAGTGGAAACGCGTCCACCGGGTGGTGACCCTGGTCGGATCGATCGCGATTTTTGCCGTCTCGACCCGGCTGTGGACCGGCTTCAATCCGGACAATCCTGGCTTCCAGTTCGTCGATATCTTCCCGTGGATTCCCCAGTTCGGGATCAGCCTTCACGTAGGCCTGGACGGCATTTCGCTCTTCCTCGTGCTCCTGACAACCCTTCTGCTACCCATCGTCGTGCTCGCCGCGTGGTCCTTCGACATCGAACACATCAAGGGACTCCACATCTCTTTTCTGGTGCTCACGACGGGTTTGATCGGCACCTTCGTGTCCCTCGATCTGTTTTTCTTCTACGTCTTCTGGGAGATCACCCTGATCCCGATGTACTTCATCATCGGCGTCTGGGGTGGTCCGCGCCGCATTTACGCCGCGGTCAAGTTCTTCATCTTCACAATGGTCGGTTCGGTATTCATGCTCGTCGCCATCCTCTACCTGGCGTGGTTCAATCACAAGCTCACGGGAGTGTGGTCCTACGACTACCTCGACTTCCTCCAGACCGCCCCCCTGCTCTCGGTCAGTGGCGGATGGCTGGCCCCGGGACTGCTCGTCTTTGCTGCCTTCGCGCTCGCCTTTGCCATCAAGGTGCCGATCTTTCCGTTCCACACCTGGCTGCCCGACGCCCACGTTGAAGCTCCGACCACTGGTTCGGTCATCCTCGCCGGCGTTTTGCTCAAGATGGGGGCGTACGGTTTTTTGCGCTTTAACCGCGCCCTGCTCCCCGATGCCTGGGATGTCTTCGTCCCGTTGATAGTGGTCCTCGCGGTCATCGGCATCATCTATGGCGCGCTCGTGGCCATGGTCCAGCCCGATATCAAGAAGCTGGTCGCCTACTCATCGGTCAGCCATATGGGATTCGTGATGCTCGGCCTCGCCGCCGGTACCCAGGCCTCGACCGAGGGCGCCGTCCTGCAGATGGTCAACCACGGTTTGGCGACCGGCGCGCTCTTCCTCCTCGTCGGCATGATTTACGAACGCACCCACACCCGACTCATCGCAAATTACGGAGGCCTCGCGACCGTCATGCCGGTCTACACCGGAGTCTTCCTCCTGGTCACCCTGGCCTCGATCGGTCTGCCCGGACTCAACGGTTTCGTCGGCGAGTTCCTGATCCTCGCCGGCGCCTGGTCGGTCTACCCAATCGCGGTGGCGCTGGGAGGGCTCGGGATCATCCTTGGTGCGGTCTACATGCTATGGATGGTCGAGCGGGTGTTCTGGGGTCCTCTCGACAATCCGAAAAACGAGGGGCTGGCCGACATCAGCCTGCGCGAGCTGATCGTGGTGGCACCGCTGCTCGTCTTCATCATCTGGATCGGAGTCTTTCCGACCACCTTCCTCAATCCCATGGAGGCCGCCGTGCGCCTCGTCTTGGCACGATGAAAGGGGCGGTGGAACAGTGTTGACACCGACTCACGCCGACCTCATCGCGATCGCGCCGGAGATCATCCTCACCATCACCGCGGGACTGCTGCTGATCGTCGAGGCATTCTTGCCGGGTCTGCGAAAGTACTTCTCCGGGTTGGCCATGGTCGGGATCCTCGCCGCGGTCTGGGCACGGCTGCATTTCGAGCTCCCCGGTGCCGTGTGGGCCGACACGTTGCAGATCGATCGGCTGGCCGCCTTCGTCGACATCTACATCCTTGTCGCGGTCTTTCTCACCCTCTTGATGGCCGGTCCATTTCTCCGCCGCACCGGAACCGAGAACGGCGAGTTCTACGCCTTGACCCTGCTCGCGGCAGTCGGCGCGATGGTGATGGCGAGCTCGGTCAATCTGCTGCCGCTCTTCCTCGGCCTCGAGCTCCTGTCGATCCCTCTGTATGTCCTCAACGCCTTCCTGCGCCGCAACCAGATAAGCGTCGAGGCGGGTTTGAAGTACTTCATCGTCGGCGCCTTTGCGTCCGCATTCGTCCTCTACGGAATCGCCCTGCTCTACGGCGCCACGGCCAGCTTCGACCTCGCCGTGATTGGATCTCAGGTCGTCGAGTCCGGTCAATTGAGCCCTCTCGTCGCAGTCGGCTTCGCTATGGTTGTGGGTGGCCTGGCCTTCAAGCTCGCGCTCGTGCCGTGTCATGCGTGGGCGCCCGATGTCTACCAGGGTGGACCGACTCCCGTAACCGCCTTTCTGGCGGTCGTGCCCAAGGGCGCGGCCCTCATCGTCCTCCTGCGGATGGTGGACGGCATGGACCTCCTCCATATCTCTCCGCGATGGGTGACGGCCGCCGCCGTGATCGCCATTGCTTCCCAAACTCTTGGCAATATCATCGCGATCGTCCAGAACGACGTCAAACGCATGCTCGCCTACTCCGGAATAGCCCACATGGGTTACGCCCTGGTTGCGGTGATAGTCGCCGGCGTCGACGGCGGTGCGGCCGTCCTGGTGTACCTCGTGGCCTACACCCTGATGAACATGGGCGCCTTCGCCGCGATCGCGATGCTGTCAGAGCGCGAGGACCGGCCGCATCTCATTGCCGACCTTCGTGGGCAGGGATACAAGCGGCCGATCGTAGCGCTCGCCTTCACCGTCTGCCTTTTTTCCCTTGCCGGCGTCCCACCCTTCGTGGGGTTCACGGCTAAATTCGTGGTCTTCCGTGCCGCCGTCAACGAGGGCTTCGTGTGGCTCGCGGTGATCGGCGTCTTCAATTCGCTGATTTCAGCCTTTTACTACCTACGGGTGGTTTACGCGATGTACATGCAGCCCTTGCCGCGCCGCGAACCGAGGTTCATACCTTCCCTTCCGATCGGAGCGGCTGCGGCGGTCGCAGCACTCGGAGTTCTACTTCTCGGTATCTACCCAACCCCAATCCTGGATGCGGCCCGGACTGCTATTCTCAGCCTTGTGAGGTAGGCCATGGTTGCGTACAAGCGGCATATCGACACCGATAACATCTCCGAGCTCACGATCTCCAGGCTCTCAATTTACCTTCGCTGCATCGACCAACTCGTGGATGCCGGCGTCGAAACGGTGTCGAGCCAACAATTGGCGAAACGCTTCAACCTCAACTCGGCTCAGATCCGCAAGGACCTCGCATATTTTGGGGAGTTCGGCGTGCGAGGCGTCGGGTACAACGTACGCGATCTCCGCCAATACGTGGTCGAGATCCTCGGGCTCGACGAAGAGCGCCGGTTGGTCATCGTAGGCGCCGGAAACCTGGGAAGCGCCCTCTGCCACTACTCGGGGTTTTCGGGTGGTAACTTCCGCGTTGTGGCGGTGCTCGATTCGGATTCATCACGCACCGGCGCCGAAACTCCTGCCGGGCTGCTGGTTGAGGATGTCGAGCGGTTGCCTGAAATCGTTGCTCAGCGGCAGGTGGAGATTGGAATCATCACCACTCCGGCAGCGGCCGCGCAAGAAGTGTGCGACCGGATGGTGGACTCCGGCCTACGAGCGATTCTCAACTTCGCTCCCATCCGGTTGCAGGCACCGGAATCGGTGCTCGTGAAATCCGTGGATCTCAAGGTCCACCTCGAGGAGCTGAGCTTCTTTCTGGCGCATGCGGAGGGATAGCTGTTAGGTGTGAGTTCATCGCATGAGCTCCCCCACTCCCCGCCACAAAGATTTCGAATTTCGAATTTCGAATTTTACGTCCCCAAGCTTAATCCTCCCCCGGAGCTCCCAGTCGGCGTGCCTGGCATCCTCACGCGTCAGCGCTCCCCCGGGGGCACAAGCACGGACGCGGGCACGCACGCGTGAATCATGCATCGCCTGTAGCGTGTTTCGGG
>CAYPBC010000045.1:4394-9813 GCA_964408845.1 uncultured Thermoanaerobaculia bacterium | reverse complement strand
AGAAGCGCTCCAGGGAGAGCCGGGCGCGCGGGCTGAGGCCCTCGGGCAACTGCCGCGCCGCATCCGGAAGATCGATCTCGTTCTCCTCGGCCGACCGCCGGAGCACGTCCATGGTGGCCGCGCCGATACCACGGGTGGGGGTGTTGACCACGCGCTCGAACGACAGTGGGTCGCCAGGCCGCACGACGAGCCGGAGATAGGCCAGGGCATCCTTGATCTCGGCACGCTGCCAAAACCGCAGACCGCCCACGACCCGGTAGGGCACACGACGGCGGGTAAGCTCCTCTTCGAATGGCCGGGTCTGGGCATTGGTGCGCATCAGCACCGCCATCTCGTGCAGGGCGTGATCTGCGGCAAGTGTCTGCATCTGGTCCACGACCCAGCGCGCCTCACCGCGCTCGTCCTCCGAGATGCACAGCCGAACCGGCTTGCCACCCTCACGGCTGGTGAAGAGCCGCTTGCCGCGACGACCGGCGTTGGCCGCGATGAGGCCCCCGGCGACCGCCAGGATGGGCGCAGTCGAGCGATAGTTCTCCTCCAGCGCCACCACCCTGGCGCCAGGGAAGAAGCGCTCGAAGCGGAGAATGTTGTCGAGCTCGGCCCCCCGCCAACGATAGATCGACTGGTCCTCGTCGCCGACCGCGGTGAGGTTTCCCTCAGCGCCGAGGACAACGCTCAGCAGATCCATCTGCAGTGCATTCGTATCCTGGAACTCGTCGACCAGGAGCCAGTGGGCGCGCCGCGCGACCGCTCGCAGGATCTTCTCATCATTGCGCAGGGCCTTGAGCCCGCACACCAACATGTCGTCAAAGTCGACCACCCTGGCCGCTCGCTTGAGCTTGCCATAGCGCTCCCAGACGCGAGCCAGGGTCTCATCGCCCGATCCAGCCGCGCCACTGGAAAAGGCGTCGAGCCCGGTACCGCGATTGACGAGACCCGAGATTCGCGACAGCACCGCTCGCGGCGGGAGCTCGCGCGGGTCGAGGCCGAGATCCTTGAGCGCGCGGGTCGCCAACGCCCGTTGGTCGTCTGAGTCGGCTATTCCGAAGTACGGGGGCAGTCCTGCGGCGCCCGGGTGGCGGCGCAGGAAATCGAGCGTCCAGCGGTGAAAGGTACCGACAAAACCACCGCCGAGCGGGCGGCCGAGGAGGATCTCGACCCGCTCGCGCATCTCTCGCGCCGCCTTGTTGGTAAAGGTCACCGCGGTGATTTGGGAGGGTTCGGCCGCGCCCACGGCCAACAGGTGGGCGATACGGTAGGTAAGGACGCGGGTCTTGCCCGAACCGGCGCCGGCGAGCACCAGCAGCGGGCCCTCGCCGTGGGTCACGGCCTCACGCTGCGGCGGGTTGAGATCGTCGAAGAAGGAGCTCAAGGGACGGACACCTCCGGAGGAGGGAAGAACTTAACAGTGCACCGTAGGAGAAACAACCTTTTGAATTAGGAGTTAGGAATTAGGAATTAGGAATTTCCATCCAACCCCTGGAGAATTTTGAGGGTGGGCGGCATTCCTAATTCCTAATTCCTAATTTGTCGAGTGACGCTCGCGCGTCACTCGACGGTGACGCTTTTCGCCAGATTCCTGGGCTGGTCGACGTCGTTGCCGAGTGCCACCGCCACGTGGTAAGCGAGCATCTGCAGCGGCACAACCGTCACCACCGGTTGCAGCAATCGGTGCACCCGCGGCACCCGCAGCACCAGATCTGCCACGTGATCGAGGCCGCCGGAGTTCTCCTCGGAGATCGCCAGCACCCGGGCACCTCGCGCTTTGACCTCCATCAGGTTGCTGATGAGCTTTTCCCGATTCGCACCCTCCGGCACCACCGCTACGACCGGAAAGCCCTCCTCGAGAAGGGCGATGGGACCGTGCTTCATCTCGCCGGCCGGGTACCCCTCGGCGTGGAGATAGGAGATCTCCTTGAGCTTGAGGGCTCCCTCGAGGGCTATCGGGTAGAGGATGCCACGACCCAGGTAGAGCGAGTCGGTGGCGCCGGCCAGGAGCTCGGTGGCTTGATGGTAGGTCTCGCGGCTGACCGCCAGGGCGCGCTCCACCGCCATCGGTAGGTGCTGAAGTTCAATAACCAGCTTCTCATCGGTGTCGTCGGCAAGACCGCGAGCGGATCGCAGCGCGAGTGCCATCAGGACCAGGGCCACGAGCTGGGTGGTAAAGGCCTTGGTCGAGGCGACCCCGATCTCCGGGCCGGCCTGGGTGAGCATGCGCGAGGAGGCGAGACGCCACGCTGATGAACCGCGATTGTTGCACACCGTCGCCAGCAGGGCGCCGCCCTCGCGCGCCATCTCCATGGCCGCCAGGGTGTCGGCGGTTTCTCCGCTTTGGGTGACACCCACCACAAGAACATCGTCGCCGATCAGCGGTAAGCGGTACCGATACTCCGAGGCGTAGTCGACCTCGGTCGGTAACCCGGTCAGCTCCTCGATCACAAACTTGGCCACCAGACAAGCGTGCCAGGACGTGCCGCAAGCGACGAGATGCACTCGTTGCAACCCGGCCAGCTCCTCGGCGGTGAAACCGAGCCCGTCGAGATTGACACCGCGGCGATCGGCGTCGAGGTAGGCCAGGACAGTATTGCGGATCGCGTCCGGCTGCTCGAAGATCTCCTTGAGCATGAAGTGGCGGTAGCCACCCTTCTCGACCCGCGCAGCGTCCCAGTCGAGGATCTCGATGGGTCGCGTGACCTCGCCATCCGCCGCATCAAAAATCTCAACACCATCCGCCCTCACTACCGCCACATCACCGTTTTCGAGGAAGATCACCCGCCGCGTACGATGGAGGAGAGCGGTGACGTCGGAGGCCACCATGTTCTCGTCCTCGCCGAGACCGACCACCAACGGTGGTCCGTTGCGAAAGGCCACGACGACATCGGGCTCGGACCGGCGCACCGCCACCACCGAGTACTGGCCCTCGAGCCGCGACCGCACCTCGAGCACCCGTTGTGCGAGGGTTCCCTCCGCCCTACCGAGGAGCTGGGCGATGAGCTCGGTGTCGGTGTCCGACTGCAGATCGACGCCGGCCGCTAAGAGTTCCTTTCTCAGATCCGAGTAGTTTTCCAAGATGCCGTTGTGGACCACCGCCACCTGTCCGCCGGCATCCGTCTGCGGGTGGGCGTTGGCTTCGGTGGGTGCGCCGTGGGTCGCCCACCGTGTATGACCGATGCCGACGGTGCCATGAAGCGGTTCGTGATAGGCCCGTTGCTCGAGGTTTTCGAGCTTACCGGCGGCACGGAGAATACCAATCCCATCCGCGCCCATCACCGCCATGCCGGCCGAGTCGTAGCCGCGGTACTCGAGCCTTCGCAGCCCGTCGAGCAGCACCGGCACGACCTCGTCCGCGCCCACGTAGCCGATTATCCCGCACATTTCACACGCGGGCCGCGTCGAGGGCGGCGAGGAGCTGGTCGAAGGATGCGGCAAAGGCCGCAACCCCTTCCACCTGCAGCTCCTCGGTAACGGCGTCGATGTCCACGCCGAGGGCGGCGAGATCTGCAAGGACCTGATCGGCGCCTTCCAGATCCTCGCGCAAGCTCGCGCGCACGACGCCGTGGTCACGGAACCCTTCCAGGGTGGCGACCGGCAGGGTGTTGACCGTGTCCGGACCGATCAGCTCCTCAACGTACATGACGTCGCGGTAGGCCGGGTTCTTGGTGCTGGTCGAAGCCCACAGCGGCCGCTGCACACGCGCACCACGCGCGGCATGAGGCGCAAACACCTCGCCGCCGAAGAGCTCCTCAAAGCGGCGGTAGGCAAGCTTGGAATTGGCTATGGCGGCCTTTCCGCGAAGGTCGAGGGCCTCCGGCGTATCGAGGGATTCGAGCGCCGCATCGATCTTGGTGTCGACCCTGCTGACGAAGAACGAGGCAACGGAGGCGACGCGCGCGGGCTCAGCACACGCCTCGAGACCGCGCAGATACGCCCCGGCCACCGCCTCGTAGTGACCGAGAGAGAACAATAGAGTGGCGTTGACGTTGATGCCGCGAGCGATCAACCGCTCGATGGCTTCAATGCCCTCCGGGGTGGCCGGCACCTTGATCATCAGATTGGGCCGATCAACATATCGCCACAGCCGTTCGGCCTCGGTGATCGTGCCCTCTGTGTCGTACGCGAGATGGGGTGAGACCTCGAGACTGACGTAGCCGTCATCACCGCCGCTGGCCTCGAAAACCGTCTCCAGGACATCGGCCGCTCCGCGAATGTCCTCGATCGCGAGGGCCTCATAGAGGTCGATCGTGGTCATTCCCGGATCGTCTGCGAGCAGCTCGGCAACCGCAGTTCTGTAGGCGTCGCCGCCCTCGATGGCCTTTTGGAAAATCGAGGGGTTCGACGTCACACCGCGCACCCCATCGTCTGCTACCAGCCGCGCGAGACCGCCGCTCGAAAGCAGTGCGCGTTCGATGAAGTCAAACCAAACCGCCTGCTTCTGATCCTCCCACAGCTGTTTCAGTGGATTCATGCCGCCTCCGTCTCCATCTTTGTCTCTGTCTCCGTCCAGCACAGCTTTCGAATCAACCCTCGTCGCCTACCAACTCTATCGCTTTTTTCACCACAGCTTCGGCCGTCAGCCCCAAATGCTGGGCGACCTCCGCGCCCGGGGCCGAGGCGCCGAAACGGTCGATGCCGATAACGGCCCCGCTATCGCCAACCACCTCCCGCCAGCCGAGGGTCACCCCGGCCTCCACCGCCAGCCGCGGGATCGACGGCGGCAGTACCTGCCGGCGGTAATCTTCGGTCTGTTCGGCAAAGAGCTCCCACGAGGGCATCGACACCACTCGCACCCTGACTCCCCGCCGTACCAGCTCCCTATGTGCGTCGACCGCCAGCGAAACCTCACCACCCGTGGCGACGAGGACGATCTGCGGTTCCCCACCTTCACCATCGATCAGGACATAGGCCCCGCGGGCAACCCCGTCGCCACCGGCATTGCGGGCTTCCTCGATCACCGGCAGCCCCTGTCGACTGAGGAGCAGGGCCGTCGGCCCCGCCTTGCGTTCGATGGCGACCTGCCATGCTGCCGCGGTCTCGTTGGCGTCGGCCGGCCGCACCACCACCAGACCCGGGATCACCCGCAGGGCGAGTATGTGCTCGACCGGCTGATGGGTCGGTCCGTCCTCTCCCACCCAAATCGAATCGTGGGTAAAGACGTAGATCACCGGCTGCTCCATCAACGCTGCGAGGCGGATAGCCGGTCGCATGTAGTCGGAAAACACCAGAAAGGTCGCGCCATAGGGTCTGAATCCCCCGTGCAGCGAGAGTCCATTGAGAATGGCCCCCATCGCGTGCTCGCGAATGCCGAAGTGGAAATTCCGATTGCCGGGCGTCTCCGCAAGCAGGTCCCCGCCACCGTCAATCATCGACTTGTTCGACGGCGCGAGGTCTGCCGATCCGCCGATCAGCTCGTCGAGCACGG
>CAYPBC010000045.1:0-4294 GCA_964408845.1 uncultured Thermoanaerobaculia bacterium | reverse complement strand
GCCGTGGGCCGCGGCACTGTCCTGTTTGGTGGGAGCGCCCCAGGCGATGTGGGTACGAACCCGGATCAGGGTCGGCCGGCCGTCGTCTGCCGCCGCCGTCTCGAACGCCGCTCCAAGGGCGTCGAGGTCGTTGCCGTCATCCACCTCGAGCACTCGCCAACCATAGGCGGCAAAACGCGCCGGGACATTCTCTGAAAACGAGAGGTCCGTTCCTCCTTCGATCGTGATGCGGTTGTCGTCCCATATCCACACCAAACGGCCGAGTCGCAGGTGCCCGGCGAGGGAAGCCGCCTCGGAACTCACCCCTTCCATGAGGTCGCCGTCCGAGCACAGAACCCAGGTCCGGTGATCGACAACGCGCTCGCCGGGGCGATTGAACTCCACCGCCAGATGGGCTTCCGCCACCGCCATCCCAACCGAGGTGGCGGCCCCCTGGCCGAGCGGCCCAGTGGTCATTTCCACACCCGGAACCAGGCCAACCTCCGGGTGGCCTGGGGTCTTCGATCCCCACTGCCGGAAGTTCTCGAGTTCTTCAAGCGCCAGATCGTAGCCGGTGAGATGAAGGGCGCTGTAAAGGAGCATCGATGCATGGCCGCAGGAGAGCACGAAGCGGTCACGGTCCGGCCACCCGGGATCGGAAGGATCGTGTTTGAGAAATCTCGTAAACAACAGATAGGCCACCGGCGCCAAACCCATCGGGGCGCCCGGGTGCCCGGAGTTCGCGCGTTCGATGGCATCGATTGACAGGGTGCGAATCGTGGTAACGGCAAGCTGATCGACATCGTCAAAAATCTGAGTCACTGTCTCCCCCGGCAGCCATCGTAATAGATCCGTGGCCCGTCTGCAGTGGGCTCCCAAGCATTATTCGTCTGTTGCGGTTTCCAGCTTTGCGCTATGCCGTGAAAGGTCGCGGTTGGCTCGGTCTATTAAAAATGCTTGGGAGTTTCCGGCAGAGCGAGCTAATACCTAACAGCTCGCTCCTAGCGGTTGCGAAGCTCGTATAGAACCTGCTTGGCGGCCGCCTTCAACGTCTCGAAGACCCCGATGCCCTTGGTGGCGACCGCCTCGAAGGTCGGCTCGCCCTTGAAATTTAGGAGTCGGTACATGTCGTCCACCAGGACCGCGGTCGGTAGATCGCGCTTGTTGAACTGGAGCACGTACGGGACGCTTTTGAGGTCGAAGCCATTCTCCTGGAGGTTTTCTTCGAGGTTTCGCAGGGACTCCTCGTTGGCATCCATTCGTGCTTCCTGCGAGTCAGCCACGAACACGACACCGTCGACCCCCTTCAGGATGAGCTTGCGGCTCGCATCATAAAAGACCTGCCCGGGCACCGTGTAAAGGTGGAAACGGGTCTTAAAACCGCGTACGGAGCCAAGGTCGAGCGGCAGGAAGTCGAAGAACAGCGTGCGATCGGTCTCGGTCGCGAGAGAGATCAGCTTGCCCTTCTGCTGTGGTGACGACTTCTCGAAGATGTACTGGAGATTCGTCGTCTTACCGCACAGACCGGGTCCGTAAAAGACGATCTTGACGTTGATCTCACGGGCAGCGTAATTGATGAAGCTCATTCAGAAAACAATGCGTCGATGTCGTCGTCGGTAATCTCTGCAAACGGTGAAACGGCCTCCACGGTGCCGACCTCAACTGCCTTGGCCTCCATCTCGTTGAGCACCCTTTCGAGGTCAGCAGAGGCCTTGCGGACCCGCAACCGCACGAGACCCAACGACGAACGCTCATCAAATATCACCACCAGGATCAGCCGTTGGCCCACGATCGAGATGTGGATGTTGTCCTTACGCCCCTCATGGAAAAGGATTGAAAACTCCTTTTCGCCGATGAGCTTGGCCAGACCGTCTGTTGCGGCCACATTGCCCGCGGTGAGCGAGGCGAGGGAGGTGGTGTCTATCAGATCGACCTCGCCGGCGTTGGCGATTTGTTGGCCGTTCTTGTCAACCAGGAACACGATCTTGGCGCTTGCGTCCATCCGCAAGGTGTTGAGGAGCACCTTGATGGCCTGGAACTCCTCTTCGTACATGACTAGTGTGTTATTCAACACCTCTACACTCCCCAACAGTCTCAATTTATAACACATCCGCCCTCTCGAGGCCAATTGTCGCGGCGGGGACAGAGCATCCGCGTCGACAGATAACTATCTTTTTTTTCAGATAAATAGCCAGCCCGCCCTTCATGCCAATCGCCTGCCACGGCTGACGTTGCACCGCGCACCGCCTCCCTCGCCGCGAAACCCGGCGAAATCTGTGGCTTCGTCAGATCTGGCGCCGGAGTTTGAGCGCCTCGGTCAGCGTCACCCGATCGACCGACGCCACCTCCCCACCCACCGGAATCCCCGACGCCGGACGACTGATTCCCACTCCAAGCGGTTGCAGACGACGGGCGATAAAGAGCGCTGTGGTTTCGCCCTCGACCGTGGGGTCGGTTGCGAGAATGACCTCGGTCACACCGCCCGCCCGACAGCGTTCCTCGAGACGAGCGATGGTCAGGTCGTCGGGTCCGACCCCGTGAAGGGGCGACAGATGCCCGAGGAGGGCGTGGTAGAGGCCGCGATAGTCGCCGGTCGCTTCCACTGCCCAGGCCGTCGTCGGCTCCTCCACGACCAAGATGGTTCCTCGGTCGCGACTCGGGTCTTCGCAGACCACGCACGGGTCAGTTTCAGTCAGAAGACAGCACTCGGAGCACAAGCGCACCGCCTCGCGTAATCCGGCGAGCACCTCGGCAAAGGCGTCGAGCTCGTTCGGGTCGATGGTCAGAAGATGTTCCGCCAGCCGCTGCGCGGTCCGCGGGCCGACCCCCGGAAGACGCTCGAGGTGAGCCAACAGGCTGCGTACCGCGTGCGGCCGCAATTCCATCAGTCGCCGCCGTCCGGGCGCACCGCCACCACATCTCCCCCGAGAACCCGGGTGGCCAGGATCACCCCCGGATCGGAGCGAACCTCATCCTCCAGGGAGGCGCGTTCGGCGTCTCCGGCGGTGGGATCGGCAGTCACATCGTCAACCGCGTCCTCGGTGGCGCCTGCGAGCTCGGGCGCGGTTGGCGGCGATGCCTCTGCTGCACCGCTTCCGCCCGGCGCCGAGCTCGGTTCGGCGCCGGCGGCGCCGCCAGCCGCGGGTGGCGGCATTCCTGCGGGACCCGATGCGGCGTTCGGGGTCGGCGCGAGATCCCCCGACCCGGCAAGCCAGTCCTCGACGGTGCGCACGGCCGGCCATCGGGCGAGCCGCAACGACGCGACCTCGAGCGCCAGCTCTCGATTCCCGGCCTCTCGGAGAAGACCCTCTTGCTCGAGCCACAAACCGAGCATTCGGCTCAACGGGTCGACGCCGTGGGCCTCGGCAATCGGCTGCAGTACGGAACGGTGAGCGTCCGAGATCGAGGAATCGAGGTCAGGGCTGACCGCAAGGTAAAGGACCGTGCGGAGAACACGGCCGATTTCTCGATACAGCACCGAGGCATCCTGGCCTGCGGCGAGCTGGGTGTGGAGTGATGACAAACCCTCGGCGATGCGCCCCGAAGCGAGGGCGTCCACGAGTCCGGCTGTGGCCTCCATCGGCGGCACGCCCAGCACCGTCGCCACCGCGGAATCATCGACGTCGTCCGCAGCAAAGGCCCGCAGCTGATCGAGCAGCGACAGCGCATCGCGCACGCTGCCCTCCGCCGCGCCGGCAATCGCAGCCGCGGCCGACGGCGCGAGTGTGAAACCCTCGGCCGCCGCGATCTCGCACAGACGGCCGCGGATGAGCTCCGCGCCTACCGGCCGAAACTCGAGCTGCTGGCAGCGCGAGAGAATGGTCGCGGGAACCTTGAGACGCTCGGTCGTGGCAAAGATCCAGAGGATGTAGGGGGGCGGCTCCTCGATGGTCTTGAGCAGCGCGTTAAAGGCCGACTTCGAGAGCATGTGGACCTCGTCCACGATGATGACCCTGAACCGGTCTCGGGTCGGGTGGTAACGGAGCAGCTCCTGGAGCTCTCGAACATCATCGACGCCGGTGTTTGTGGCGGCGTCCATCTCGATCACGTCGAGGCTCGAACCGTCGACGATTTCGCGACAGGACACACACTCGCCGCACGGTTCCGCCGTCGGTCCCTCTGAGCAGTTGACGGCCTTGGCGAGAAGCCGCGCGGCGGTGGTCTTGCCGACGCCCCGCAAACCGGAGAATAGATAGGCCTGGCCGAAGGTGCCGGCGCCCAGGGCGTTGGTGAGCGTCTGCACCACCGCCTCCTGGCCGAGGAGGTCGGCAAATTTTTGCGGCCGCCACGTACGGGCGAGGACTTGGTAGGTCAT
>CAYPBC010000044.1:5488-10056 GCA_964408845.1 uncultured Thermoanaerobaculia bacterium | reverse complement strand
CGCGGATGACCGACGAGTGGCCGTTCATCGACCAGCGCATTCCGGACCGGGACGTTGTATTCCGCAAGGTGGATCCGGCACGGAACCTCGAGGTTGCTGAGTCGGGCGGCGACTTCATGGACGATCTCGAGTTTAACTTCGGTGGCGGTGAAAGCCCGGCGCCCAAGGCGCTTCCGGATGATCAGATCACCGCCAACCAGATGGCGGTGTACCCGCTGATCAACGGAATCGATTCGGTGAACGAAATCATCTTCGAGAGCACGTTGATTGAGTTCGAAACCTGCAAGGCGATTGCCGAGCTTTTCGACAGAGGGTTGGTCCGAGAGGCGACGCAGGAGGAGATCGCACGAGAGATGCGGCGTGGAGTCGAGTCAATCAAATCACCACGGTTTAGTGTTGCCTCGCTGCCGTGGCTTGCGGTGCCGTTTCTCGTGTTGCTCGGTTTTTCCCTCATGATCATACCCAGGAATCCGATCAACCCGGGATTTACTCTGCGTGAGGATTTCTGGAACCGCTATGTGCTGCAGAGCCTCTCATGGATCAGTCTCGATCGGATTGCGAACCAAGCTGAAATCTCGTTCTATCTCAACGGCACCTATCCCGAGGACGCGGATCAGCTCGCGGCCGCGTCTCAGGGACGCATTCTCATGGATCCCTGGGGACGGCCCTATCGATTGGTAACCCGTGGTGGCAAGCTCCTCGTCACGGGATCCGACGGCAGCGGACAACCGATCCAGAATCTGATCCTGACGCGTTACTTGGCGTGGGAAGCGGGTGGTGAGAGGGTTGAATCGTCGACCGGCCCCGGAGTCATACTGCTCCCCTGAACAGGCTGACTATATGGAACGGAATCATCGGCGCCTTTCGGTCTTCCCGAAATGGCGCTTTTCTGTGATCTTGGCGTCAGGCGGCGGGTCGAAGGTGAGTATCTTCAATAGACACAGTGAAATGTAGGTTCGTCAAAAAAAAAGAACTTGACAAACAGTGACTCAGGTTTTAGACTTTGCTCCTGGATCGAAAGTTGAGGAGGAATCGAGCATGTCTAAAGTCATTGGAATTGATCTCGGCACCACCAATTCGGTGGTCGCCGCAATGGAGGGTGGGAAACCCACCGTGATCCCGAATCAGGAGGGGAACCGCACAACTCCCTCGGTCGTGGGCTTTTCAAACAGTGGGGAACGATTGGTGGGGCAGGTCGCCAAACGGCAGGCGGTCACAAACCCCGAAAACACCATTTCGTCCATAAAACGATTCATGGGCCGGCGATACGATGAGGTGGTTGAAGAGGTCAAGACCGTCCCGTTCAAGGTCGTCGAGGGCGAGGCCGACAGCGCGCGAATTGAGGTCGAGGGCAAGCAGTACTCGCCGCCCGAGATCTCGGCGGTAGTTCTCCAGAAGCTCAAGGCGGCAGCTGAGGATTATCTCGGTGCTGCGGTGGAGAAGGCCGTGATCACGGTTCCCGCCTACTTCAACGACGCGCAGAGGCAGGCCACAAAAGATGCCGGCCAGATCGCCGGTCTCGAGGTGCTGCGTCTGGTCAACGAGCCGACGGCGGCTGCGCTGGCCTACGGACTCGAAAAGAAAGAGGATGAGACCATCGCCGTCTTCGATTTCGGTGGCGGTACCTTCGACATTTCGATTCTCGAGGTGGGCTCGGGGGTGGTGGAGGTGAAGTCGACTAATGGCGATACTCACCTCGGCGGAGATGACCTGGACCAGGTCGTGATCGAGTGGATGGAAGAAGAGTTCAAAAAGGACCAGGGCGTTGACCTGTCGAAGGACCGTATGGCGGTCCAACGTCTCAAGGAGGCGGCGGAGAAAGCCAAGATAGAGCTTTCTTCGACAATGGAGACCGACATCAACTTGCCCTTCATCACCGCCGACACTTCCGGGCCGAAGCATCTCACGCTCCGTCTGTCGCGTTCGAAGTTCGAACAGATGATCGAGCCGCTTGTGGAGCGAACCCTCGCGCCTTCTCGCCAGGCGATCAAGGATGCCGGTCTCGAGGCGAAAGACATCGATGAGGTCATCCTGGTCGGTGGGTCGACGCGGATTCCGATGGTGCAGAAGCTGGTGACGGACCTCTTCGGCAAGGAACCCAACAAGGGCGTCAACCCGGATGAGGTTGTTGCGATCGGCGCCGCCGTGCAGGCGGGCGTTCTCGCGGGCGACGTCAAGGATATTTTGCTGCTCGACGTCACCCCACTCTCTCTCGGTGTCGAGACGCTGGGTGGCGTGACCGATGTTGTGATCGAACGCAACAGCACTATTCCGGTGAACAAGTCCAAGGTGTACTCGACTGCCGACGACAACCAGAACCAGGTTGAGATCCACATCCTCCAAGGGGAGCGATCCATGGCGTCGGATAACCGGACCCTGGGCCGTTTCCAGCTCATTGGAATCCCACCGGCGCCGCGTGGGGTGCCGCAGATCGAGGTGGCCTTCGACATCGACGCCAACGGTATCCTTCACGTCTCAGCCAAGGACCGCGGTACCGGGCAGGAGCAGAAAATCGAGATCACGAGCTCTTCCGGTTTGTCGGACGGTGATATCGATCGCATGGTCGACGAAGCGACGGCCCACGCCGGTGAGGATGAGCAACGCCGCCAGCAGATCGACCTTCGGAACAAGCTCGACGGGCTCGTTTATGCAACTGAAAAGCTAGTGAACGACAACCGGGATAAGCTGCCGGAGTCGGATGCGAAATCGATCGACGACGCGTTGGTGGAGGCCAAGAAGGTCCTCGAGGAAGGTTCGGTCGAGGAGATGGAAGCGGCGCATGAGAAGCTGACTCAAGCCAGCCACCAGGTGGCCGCGGTGCTCTACCAGAGCGCCTCCGCCGAGGACAATGGAGCTGCAGGAAGCGGACCGGAGGACGGCGCCACCGGTGGCGGTGAATCATCCGCGGCAACTGACGACGACGTGATTGACGCCGAGTACGTCGATGTGGACGCCGAGGAGGACTGACGGGCGAAGCTGTTAGGTATTAGGTATTAGCTAAGCAAACGGCTGGTGCCTGACCGCTAATGGATTTCAACGGTAGTTCGGCTTGTAAGGGTTAGGAATTGGAGGTCCGGAGACCATTTCGACGGAAATTCTCTCCGGGTCTTCGCTTTTGATAGAGTGAGGGAGAGTCAGCCGACCGGGTAGATGTGGAAAAGAATGCCGAGGTGGATCGGCACGCAGTGATCGGGAGGCATCGTGAAGTCGAAGCCGAGATATCGGATGATTTCCTGGGTGGCGGAAAAGTACAATGTTCACCCGCAGACCCTGCGCCTGTGGGAGCGGGAGGGGCTCCTGCGACCGACCCGGTCACAGGGCAACACGCGGCTGTATGACGGGGCGACCTGTGAACGCCTCGAGACGATTCTCACGCTGACCCGGGATCTTGGCGTCAACCTGGCTGGGGTCGATATCATTCTCAATCTAAAGGCGCAGATCGATCGTCTCCAAAGCGAGAACAAGATGCTAGCCTCGGTGATCCGGCGGACCGTACAAGAGCACAGTGAGTTGCCGAGGTATCACTCTCTGGTCAAGGTCGAGTCCACCACCTTGAAGGTTGTGGACGAGGAATGAATCGGCGCGGCGGCTCATCGCCGGATGCCGAAGTGGCGACCCTGCGTCGTTACCTCAAGGAGATCGGACGCTACCCGCCATTGGATCACGAGCGCGAGATCGAGCTCGCGCGGCGCATCCATGAGGGAGATGAGGACGCGCTGCGGGAGCTGGTCGAATCCAACCTGCGGTTCGTGGTCGCCTATTCCAAGCGCTATCGAAATCCCAACATTCCGTTTCTCGATCTCATACACGAGGGAAATCTGGGTCTGATCCAGGCGGCCAAGAAGTATGATCCGTCGAACGAGGGACATGATGTCAAGTTCATTACATACGCCGTGTGGTGGGTGCGACAGGCCATCCTCCATGCCCTTGCGGAACATGCCGGCTCATTTCGTCTGCCCCAGAAGCAGGCGAACACTCTGTACCGCATGCAGAGAATCCGGTCGCTGCTCGGGGAACGGTTTGGGCGGGCGCCCACCGACGAGGAGCTTTCTGAAGAGCTCGGGATCAAAGTCAACGATGTTCGCGTTCTCACACGGGCCTCGCGCTCCTCGCTGTCGCTCAACGAACCGGTCGATGCGAATGGCGATTCCGAGTTGGGAGATCTGCTGGAGCAGACCGGGATTCCGGATACCGACGAGCTCCTGCTCCGAGAGAGCTTTTCGCGCGCGCTCCGAGATGCGCTGTCCGAGCTCCCAGAACGCGAACGCCGGGTGCTCGAACTTCGATTCGGACTGATCGACGATCAGCCGAAGACCCTGCGAGAGATCGGAGAGGTCATGGATCTCTCGAGAGAACGGGTGAGGCAGATCGAGAGCCGGGCGCTGAACAAGCTGAGGCGGTCTCACAAGAAGCACTCTCTGGCGGGGTTCCTGCGCTAACCGTGCCCGTCTCCGTCTCCGTGCCCGTCTCCGTGCTCCTGGGAGGCGCTACCGAATTCAACGCGGCCCGTTTCTCAAAGCGCTTCCCGGATGTCTTCATCAAAGGCAGACCGGAGCGCTTGTAGCGCA
>CAYPBC010000044.1:0-5388 GCA_964408845.1 uncultured Thermoanaerobaculia bacterium | reverse complement strand
CCGGAGCGCTTGTAGCGCACGCGTCTCGCGTGCAGGGGACGGCCGGCATTCCTAATTCCTAAATCCCAATTCGGCCGCGGATACGGACCCGGACTCGGACTCGGACTCGGGCGCGGACTCGGACGCGGGAATAGCGCGGGCCGCCCTCCGCGACCTCCTGACCACCCTCGTGCCGGCGAGGATATCGTGCAGGGCTCGGCGGTCTGTACGGAGCAGGATGAGCAGATGTCCCCACTCGAAGGTCACCGCGCTAACGCAGTACGCCGCGAGACGAAGGAGGGCGCGCACCGGACCAATCGGACAGTGCTGCCGGTAGTCCATGATCCTCAGCCCCATGACCCATTTCCCCGGAGTGGCGCCGAGAATGCCCCAGCCGACCACGAAGTAACACCACCACAGGGCAATCCACAGACCGAGAATGCCGCTGGCATGGGCCAACCAGATGTGGTCCGATATTGCCCGTGCGAGGTCGTCGATCCCTCCTTGCACCGCGCCCCAGTCGAATTGCCGGCTCACTGGTATGGCGAGGAGGGCGCACAGGCTGCAGTACAGGGCCATATCGATGAGGGTGGCAACGCCTCGTCGTCCGGCGCCGGCGGGCACCCATCCATCTTCTGAGTAAAGAGTCCTACTCACTAGACGCTAGAGTGGGGTCAGGCCGCCGCTCTGCTGGTGTGCGAGCCACAGGCCTGAGTAGCCGTGAAGAAAGCGAAATCGGGATCTGTACAGAGACTCGAGCTGCTGGGTCTCGCCGCGAAAAACGAGATCGTCGATGAACCACTGGAAGCGGCGGTCCATGTCACGAGCCCTCTCAAGGCTCTGCGCAGAGCGTTCGAGGACCTCGAAGAGCCGATCCGGGTTGTTGCCTGACTCGAGGCGCGTGATCTCGTCGCGCTCCTCCTCCATCTTGAGCCGCAAGGCGGCGCTGGTGAGGAAGAAGCGATCAAGCTCCCACTCGGTGGAACTCCTATCCACCATTCCCTCGGAAAGCTGGCGATAGGTAGCCACCTCCCACGGCTCCAGGTTGAGGTTTCGGATTTCCGGCGCATCGGCGACCTGCGCCGGCAGGCGGTCCCAAACTACCATTTCCAGCGCGAACATGATCTTGTGGAGGCTCTCGTTGAGGAGTGGATCGGTCGGCAGCATGTCGGTCAACGCTGTGACGTGTGGGTGATCGCCGCCGTCTTCATTTTCCACGACCAGCTCTGGATCTTCCTGTGGTGCCAGTCCCTCATCTGTCCCGCCGGCCGAGACCGGCTTCTCCAACCCGGAGGTTGCAGTGCCGGCGGTGATGTTGTCGGGACCCAAGGTGCGTTTCGAAGCTGGATCGAACTGGGCGAGGACCGCATACATCGCGCGAGTCATATCGGTGATGTCGTCGCGTTTGACGTTCTCCTTCCGCAGACTGGCCTCGTAGCGGATGCGGATATGTCGGAACTCCTCAATTTGCCGTTTGAGGTTCTGGCTGGCAAGTTCCGGGTGGCGATCGAGATAGCGCTCGATGTCATAGATTCGATTGGTATTTTCGGCGACCTTGCGTTCTTCCGCCTCGAATAAATCCTTGAACCGGTTCTTGGCGACAATGTTGGTCATCGTGATCTCGACGAGCATCGATGGATGAAGGGCGGTTTTCCCTAACCGCTGCTTGAGTTTTCGGTACCTCTCATAGACCTCCGAGCTCACCAGGTCTTGGTAGTCGTCAATCGACTCCAACTCACGGCGAACCGCTTCGACCGACTCGGCGAGAGCCGCCGCCTCGGCTCGTGGAAGCGGAGGCAGCTCGGTGAACTCGCCGAGACGGCTGAAGGTGCGCATGAGGTCGTCACTGTCCCGCGGGGCGACTCGACCGTCCTCCAATGGTATCTCGGCGAGACGGGTGAAGAGAATGTCAAGCTTGTCGAGTGTGTCCTGCTCGAAATATTTTGACAGGAGATAGAACTTGAGAAGGGCGCACAGGACCTTTTCATCCTGGCGTTTGATGTGGTCGAAGAACTTGCGCATGACGGAAGGCGGGAACCCGTTCTCGATCTTGGCGAGGTCGCGCTGGATGCGATCGAGCTCGCGCTCCAACCCGTCGAGCTCTCGTGTCGCGTCCACGGTGCTCTCGACTCCGATCCTGTGGACGATCTGCTCGAGCTGGCTGTGGAGCGCCTGGAAGTCGTAGGTGTACGGCATGGCGCCTTCGCCCAAGTGCTTGAACACGCCGCTGAGGAACTGATAGAAGGTCCACAGCGAGCGAAAACGATCGGACAGTGTGGTATACCGAACGCTGGAAGCCGGTGTGTTGGGTGCATCCATTGCACCTGAGCATACAACTTTTTGTCGGATCGTATCAATTGGCACGCACTTCTCGCCGGGTTTTTGACGAGGATGGCGAAGGGTAGATGGATGTTGGGTATTTTGCAGATCGGGCGACGCGGGCCTAGTGGGCAACGTTGCGCCGGCCGCGTTGTACCGCCATCAGCGCGCGGCTCACGGCCTCCTCATTCGGATGAGGCCTGATTTCACTCAGCTGCTGATGGCGGTATGAGGAGCACGATGTGCAACATGCTTTTCAGATGGTTGGGATCGCCGTCCGTGGTAGACACCCAGTGAGAAATGCAGGTTAAGGGGGTTGGTGATGCTGGGATCCGTTGTCGTGAGCAGAGAGGAGATCGATGGCATGATCAGCCGTCTGGCGTCAGAGCTCGAGGCCGATCTCGAGGGCAGGTCGCCAGTGTTCATCGGCGTGCTGAAGGGCTGTGTGTTCTTCTTCACCGACCTCACACGGCGGATTCGACACTCGCTGGAGATGGACTTCATCCAGGTCTCAAGCTATGGCGCCAGCACAACCTCGTCAGGTTCGGTGGTTCTGGTCAAGGACATCACCGTCGATGTTCGTAAACGGGACATTTATCTCGTCGAGGATATTGTCGACACGGGAACGACGCTGACCGACGTGATCCGCCTCCTCGAAGCGCGGCACCCGAGGTCCATTCAGGTTGTGTCTCTTCTCTCGAAGCCGTCACGACGGCAGGTCGAGGTGGATATCGCCTTTCTCGGCACAGAGATTGAAGACCTCTTTGTCGTAGGCTACGGTCTCGACTACGGGGAACGTTATCGGAACGTGCCTGATATCCACGTGCTCGAGACTCCCTAGCCCGCGATTCTCATCAACCGCAGCAAAGAGCTCGTGAGATGTGCGGGTTGAAGCATGGACACGAGAGCAAGGCGCACGCCGCCGATCACTACATGATTCTTACGTGACAGAGCGGTTCCGGCACGTTAGACTGTGCCAACGCAGGCTAGCAAGCGCGGAGAGCGGGTGGGTCTCGGGTCGATCGAGCTGGTGAGAATTGGAGACGGGGGAGCGATGAAGCCGAGCGAAAACCGTGTGCTGATTCGGGGTGCGGGCGAACTTGCGTCGGCCACAGCCTACCATCTCTACAAGCAGGGGTTCGAGTCCATACTCATGCTCGAGCGTCGATATCCCAAGGCCATCCGCCGCTATGTGTGTTTTTCCGAGGCCATCCTCGACGGGACCGCCACGGTCCAGGGCGTGCGTGGCCGATTTGTCTGCAACGTGGACGAGGTGGAAGAGGCGAATCGCCGCGGCAACATTGCGGTGGCCGCCCTCGCCCTCGAGGATGTCCTCCCGACCTGGCAACCACAGATATTCATCGAGGCGGCGATGTTGCGCAAGAACTGGGGTCTCAAACGGGGCATCGCGCCGGTCGTCATCGCTCTTGGACCGGGCTATGTAGCACGCAAGGACTGTGATGCGGTTGTGGACACGGTCCGCGGCCCAGAGGTTGGGGCGGTGCTCGAGGACACCGGTGAGGTTCTTCGGAACAGCCCGCCCGCCCAGATATTGGGTTACAGCGGGGAGCGGGCGGTAAAGGCGGTCCGGGACGGCATTTTCTTCACCCAGTGGAAAATCGGCGCTGAGGTCGAGCGCGGTGAACGGATCGGTACGGTGGTCTCGGTTTACGGCATCGAAGATTTTAGGCAGGGTGTTCCGGTCGATGCCTCCTACCCCGTCAAAGCGCGGATCTCCGGCGTGGTTCGCGGTCTCCTTCGAGACGGTGTGCCTGTAAAGAAGGGTGATCGGATTGCTGATATTGATCCCCGTGGCAGCACGGATGATCTGGATCACATCTCGGACAAATCGTTACGGGTGGCTGACGGTGTCCTGGAAGCGGTGCTGGGGCTGCTGGCCGAGTCCTCTCAAATGGGATCACAGGCGAAGTCTCGGGGCGCAGCAGCGCGGAAGAAGAAGGCGCCGGCCAAGGGCGCTACCCGGGCCGGCAAGAAATCGCGCTCGAAGACAGGCGCAAAACCGGCAGCGAAGAGCCGGACGAAGACTGCTGCGAAGACTTCGAAGTAGGCGGTTCGGCGGACGGCGACGGGGTTTCTGTGGCGACGATCAGGCAATCTATTCTGCGGGCGACATGGCGGCTCAAGCCGCCGGTTCTCGCGTTGGGTGGTGGCGGCGCCCGCGGATTCGCCCATCTCGGCGTGCTGCAGGCGCTCGACGAGATGCGGCTCCCGGTCGGGGCTGTCGTCGGCACCAGCATGGGGGCGGTTGTCGGAGGGATGTATCTTGCCCATGGGTCGGCCGCGCGCGCCATCGATCTGTGGCGGGAGGCGATCGAGCAGGACATGATCCCGTCGGTGAGGCCCGTTGGACGGGTGCCCCACGCCGACACTCGGGAACATCCGCTGATCCAGGTGGCGCGGCGAATCCACAACCGGGTCGTGATCTCGTTTGCAATGAATCGAAGCACCGTGCTGGATGACGCAGCGCTGGTGCAGGCGTTGGAGTACCTGATTCCAGATGTTCAGTTCTCGGATCTGCCGGGGCGTTTGGTCGTGGTGGCGACAGATCTCGATACTGGGGACGAAGTGCGGCTTCGACAGGGCTCCCTACGCACGGCCCTCGATGCGTCGAGCGCGATTCCGGGGATGGTTCCGGCGGTCGACGTGGATGGGCGATGGTTGGTGGACGGCGGGGTGGTCGCGGAGATTCCTGTGGTTGCGGCGAGGGATGAGGGGTGGCCGGTGGTCGCAGTCGATACATCGATGGACGTTCCGCCGATCGAGAACGACGATCTCGTGCTCGATACCATGTGGCGAACCCAGATGATGACCGCGCGGCTGCTGCGACGGCGTCAGCTCAAGTCTGCGACGCATGTGATCCGGCCGGGGGTCGGATGTGCGAGATGGGCCGAGTGGAATCGCTTCGACGAGTTCGTCGAGGCCGGCCGAGTTGCCACCCGCGAGTTCCTGGGAGTGTAGGCGGCCCGCCTTTCCTGCGCTCCGGCGAGAAGCTCCCGGATTCCACGCGGTCCGTATCTCAGAGCGCTTCCCGAGAGGATGCCAGGCACGCCGATTCGCGGCGAATCGGGA
>CAYPBC010000043.1:6706-10093 GCA_964408845.1 uncultured Thermoanaerobaculia bacterium | reverse complement strand
TGGTGACACGAGCCAAGCGGTCTTGCAGCCCTTCCAACATAAGGGCGGCAGTCTAGGACAGTGCCTGAGAGAGGTCAAGCGCTTGGGGGAAAAGCCTTGCCTCTCAACTCGATACAGTTGTCCAAGCTGAACGGTTGCAGGCAAAACTGTGATTGGGTTTACAATAGGGTTGGAGATGGGCGCCAGCAAACCACTTCTACTGTTACAGCGCGGCTGTCCGCCGCCAAACGACTCGGATTTCTTGGAGTTCCTGCGTCTTGTGATGGTGCTGTCGGCCGCCAAATGGGTCGATCTCGAGCTCGAGTGCGGCCTCGATGGTTCCACCGAAACCTACCACGTTGGGTCCGACGTCGGCGGAGGGCCGACGATTGTCCTCGAGCTGGGTGGAAATTCCGCGGCAACGCTGCGTCTCGGCTCTGCAACCGCACCCCATCAGGAAATGACCGAGCTGCTGGCGATCAGTCTTGATCAGACTCTCGAGTGCGTGAAGCTTCGTGGGCAGGTCGCGCTCCTCCGCGGGGCGCTCGACACCACTTCGAGCTCGGTGTTTCTCTTCGACGACCGAGGTAACATCATCTATGCCAATCCACCCGCTGATCGGTTCATTTCGCTGCAGACCGAAGACCAGCTCATGGCCGAGATCAAGGATGAACCACGGCAGCCGCTATTCACCCTTCTATGCTCGTTGGTCGGAAGGGTGGCATCGGCGGGCAAAGGGGCTGAGTCGTGGAAGGGAATGGTCCACATCGCGGACGGCAGCGTGATGGCGTGCGAGGTCACGCGCATCGTCGAGTCGGGTGATCACGGCCTGGGCGCAGTGCTCGCGCTGATGCAGCCGGTAGGATCGGATTCCGCACTCCGGGTGGATGCGTTTGCCTCGAGCCATGGTTTGAGCCCTCGCGAGCAGGAGGTGGTCGGGCTCCTCATCCAGGGGCAGACCACGACGGCGATGGCGGATCAGCTTGGCATCAGTCCGCACACGGTCCGCGACCACCTCAAGCACCTCTATCGAAAGACCGGGACGAGTTCGCGGAGTGAGCTTCTCGGGCTGATATAGAGGGCGTTCTCCGACACCTTGACCACTGAAAGCTGGCGCTACCGGCGAAAACAGCTGTGTGCTGAGAGCCGCGAGTTATAATAGAAGTCAGACGGCGCTCAGGAGGTCATCCCAATGTCTCGATTCCGCATCATCGGCCTATTGACGACGGTTCTTCTGGTCATGGTCGTGGCGGCTCATGCTACCGGCTATGTGGTCATTTTGAAGAGCGGTCACAAGATTCGCTGCAAGGAGGCCATGCGTATCGAAGGCCCCAACGCAATCCTCACCCTGTCGACCGGCACGATGACGAGCTATCCCTTACAGCTCGTGGATCTAGTGGAAACGGAACGGTACAACCAGCTCGGTCTCGGAGATGCGCTGGAGATCGAAGAGCTCTCGGTTGCCGGAGAGATTATTGGGATGCCGACCCCACGCACCTCGCTCGGCGACCATGCGACCTTTGATGCCGGCGCCGGCAAACAGCCGGGCATTGGCACGACCGTCAGCCCCACTCCGCTGCCTACCCCCGGTATCGAACTCCGGCGAAACAAGTACCATGACCCACGGATTGAGCAGGCATTCGCAAGGATCTTCGACAAAAAGGGCCTCCTAATCTACAAGACAAGCCAGGGCACAAAGCCCGAGTACTTCTTCGTCCAAACCACCACTGATTCCGAACGAGAGGTTTTCCAGGCCTTGGAAATCGTGGCCCAGGCCTACGTGCTGATTCACGGTCTGGACGAGGAGCTTGCGCCAGGCGCCGTGGAGCTCGAGATGGTCCAGACTTCTGGCAAGCCGGCCGGGACCTTTCGGCTGACGCCGGAGCTCGCGGCCGAACTGGTGAACTGTGACACCCCGACGCAGACGTTCTACATTACGAACGTGATTTTCTGAATTCTCAATTTTGAATTCTCAATTCTCAATCCCCGCCGACCCCTCCCATGAGGCGGGGGTGCAGATCGGAAATTGAGAATTGGAGAACACGAGTTCAGCGGACAACGCCAATCCAATGGGTAATGTGGCGGTCGTCGGCGCCGGGCTTGCGGGGCTCACCGCTGCGCTGCGATTGACCCAGGTTGGCTGTAACGTTCGCGTTTTCGAACGGTACCCGCGCCCTGGAGGTCTCGCCAGAGTGCTCCAGATCGGCGGCGAACCCCTCGAGGCCTTTTATCACCACCTTTTCACCAGTGATATCGCCTACGTGGATCTTGCCGAAGAGCTCGGCGTCGCCCGGTATATCGAATGGCTCCCGTCCCGGATGGGCATCTGGACCGATGGGCGGCCGTGGGACTTCGGCACCCCGGCATCGCTTCTGGGGTTTCGCCCTCTGTCGATGATCGACAAGGTGCGTTTCGCCGCATCGACGATGTTGTTGCAGCGCAGCAAAGATCCCACTCCATTCGAGGGCGTCACGGCCGCCGATTGGATCCGCCGTCATCAGGGCGAGCAAGTCTGGCGATCGGTGTGGGCGCCACTGTTCCACCAGAAATTCGCCGAAGACGCGGAGAACGTGGCGATGGTGTGGCTATGGGGAAAGCTGCGCCTGCGCGGGAAATCCAGATCAGCTTCGGGGATGGGCGAACGGCTCGGCTACATGAGTGGATCGTTCGGCCGATTGACCGAGGCTCTCGAAAAGCGACTCGCGGACGGCGGGGTCGAGCTTCTCCTCAGCGACCCCGTACAACGCATCGACAGGGAGGGCGCCGGCTTCAGCATCGAAGCCCGTCGCGGTACATGGAGGGCCGACCGGGTCGTGGTCGCGGCGCCCGTGCCCGATTTTCTCGATATAGCCGGTCATCTCCTGCCCGCCGACGATCGCTCGAGCCTGGGATGCCTTCGAGCTACTGCCGCCATCTGTTCAATCCTCGAGCTCGAAGAGTCCCTGACCCCGTACTACTGGCTCAACATCGCCGACTCCGATATGCCGTTCGGCGGCCTCATCGAACACACCAACTACATTCCCCGCGAGCGCTACGGTGGCCGGCACATCCTGTATATCTCGAACTACCTAAACCCCGACCACCCGTTGTTCCGAGCTCCAAAGAAGGAGGTGTTCGCCGCGTATATGCCGGCGCTTCAAAGGATCAATCCCTCCTTCGACCCGTCGTGGATCACCGCTTCCCATCACTTTCGCGCCGACTATGCTCAGCCGGTGGTCACCGTCGGCTACCGCGAGCACATCCCGCCTCTGCGCGCGCCGGTCCCCGGCCTCTATCTGTGTTCGATGGCGCAGATTTATCCCGAGGACCGTGGCATGAACTACGCGGTTGTCTATGGCGAGAAGGTCGCACAAACGGTTATTCAAGATATTCAGAAGTAGACAAGGTGAATTCTCAATTCTCAATTCT
>CAYPBC010000043.1:0-6606 GCA_964408845.1 uncultured Thermoanaerobaculia bacterium | reverse complement strand
AATTGAGAATTGAGAACTGAGAATGAACGAGCCGTTCAAGATGTTCTCCCAATGTCAATGGTGTAGTATTGGGCCGCCCGTCGCGAAGGCGGCAACACAAGGAGGCACGACCTGATGGCAGGCAACGCAGTCGAAATCACAGACGGAAATTTCGAAGAGACAATCCTCAACGCGGGAAAGCCCGCGCTGGTCGACTTCTGGGCGGTGTGGTGCGGTCCGTGCCGCGTCATTGGTCCCATAGTCGAGGAGATCGCCGAGGAGTATGGAGACCGGGTCATCGTCGGAAAGCTCGATGTGGACTCCAACCAGGACACCGCTGTCAAGTACGGCATTCAGGCCATCCCGACCCTGCTCCTGGTCAACGACGGTGAGATATCCGAGCGAATCGTGGGCGTCACTGACAAGGCAAGCCTCACCGCCAAGCTGGATGAGCTCCTGTAGAACGCCACCATCGGCTCATTGACGGGCTGAGCTATCGGGGACCGGGCCACACTATCGGACCGGCACCCGGTTTTGGATCGGCTTGCAGGGGGAGACGTCAACAATGGAAATTCGGACCCTCGGAATCGTCGGCGCCGGACAGATGGGCGCCGGAATTGCTCATGTGGCCGCCGCGTCGGGTTTTGACGTCATTCTCACCGACATCGAGTCGGGGGTCCTCGAATCTGGAGTCGAAACCATCGATCGTAACCTCGATCGCCAGATCAAGAAGGGGGCGGTGGATGCGGCGGCCAAAGGCGAGATCATTGCCCGCATCACCACGAGCACTCACGTCGACGAGCACCGGCGTGCGGATTTGGTGATCGAATCTGCGGTGGAGTCCCTGTCGATCAAATCGGAGATTTTTCGTCAGCTCGATGAGCTGTGCCCGGCTGCAACCATCCTCGCATCCAACACTTCGTCCATCTCGATCACCCGGCTGGCAGCGGTCACCGACCGCCCCGATCGGGTCATCGGCATGCATTTCATGAACCCGGTGCCGATCATGCGCTTGGTCGAGGTTGTTCGGGGCCTTGAAACCTCCGAGGCAACCACCTCCCAGATTCGCCGGGTGGCCGAGAAATTGGATAAGATCCCGGTCGAGTGCGCCGACCATCCGGGGTTCGTTTCCAACCGGCTCCTCATGCCGATGATCAACGAGGCGGTCTTTGCGGTTTCCGAGAGCATCGCGACCCCCGAGTCCATCGACAAGATCATGACGCTCGGAGCCAACCATCCGATGGGGCCCCTTCGGCTCGCCGACCTCATTGGTTTGGACAACTGTTTGACCGTCATGCGCATCCTTCATGATGAGCTTGGAGACGACAAGTACCGGCCCTGCCCACTGTTGGTCAAGATGGTGGATGCGGGCCGATTGGGCCGCAAATCCGGTGTCGGCTTCTTCTCCTACGACAAGGCCTGATTGTGCTCTGCCAACACTGCGGATCACCCAACCATCCCGAGGAGGAGGTCTGCCGTCACTGCGGCAACAAACTGTTGGTGTTGTCCGGTGTCACCAACGCCGACCAGGAGATTCCCGAAGAAATCTTCATCCAGGCCCAGGAGGAGCTCGAGGAGCACATCCTCGAACGCCTCACGGGGTTGGAGGACAGTGTGCGGCGGCTGTCACGGGCAGTCGCCTCGACCGCTCAGCACCTCGCCCAGCTCGAGCACAACCTGACGGTCGCCCACGCCGGTGTCCAGTCCCTCGGCGGGTTGCTCGAAACCCAGGGGATCGTCACCCGCACCGAGGTTGTCGACGGCTGGGAACACATCGCCGACCAGGAGCTTCTGTCACGCGACCTTTCCCGACGATTCAAGGCCTACAGCGATCGTATCCTCTCCCAGGCAGCACACTCCGGGCATGCGAGCGAGGAGTTTCGGCGAAAGCTCCGCGCTCTGGAGCTCGCGCTCCTCGGACCCGGCGCCGGCGCCGTTCGCGAGCTCCTTGCGGATCTCGCCGGGTTGGCGCCCGACAGCGACGAGCTGTGGTCCTTCATCGGCGAGGCCGCCTTCCAGACCGGCGAGCTGGAAATCGCACGGGTCGCATTCCAAAAGGTGCTGGAGCTCCGCGGGCCGCAGTTCGAGGCACTGGTCTACCTCGGCGCCGTGGCCTCCGATCTGGGGCTGTGGTCGGAGGCCGAGGATGCGCTCCTGCGCGCTCGGGAAATGGCGCCGGAAGCCTTCCTCCCCCACTTCACCCTCGGTGCGCTCAAGGTTGTTCGCGGCGAGCACCTCACCGCGCTGGCCTTCCTCGAGGAGAGCCTCACCATCGAGGAAGCGCCACAGAGCTGGTACCTCCTGGGCATCTGCAGGCTCGAGCTCGGGCAGAGCGGGCGGGCGATCGATGCCTTCCGCCGTGCGGTGGAGATCGAGCCTGGTTTCGAGGACGCCCTCTATCACCTCGGTGTCGCCTATCTCCGACGCGGTTGGACGAAAAAGGCGATGGATGTGTTTCGACAGGTCTTGCGGATGGACCCGCAACGTCTTCAGTACCAGGAAACCGTCCGCCTGCTCAGCGGCTCGGCTCCGAACGATCTTCCGCCCGCCACGGCGCGCCTTGTCACCCAGGCCGAGGCGGCTCTGGTAGACGGGCACCCCGCGCGGGCGCTGGATCTCTTCGCGGGCGCTCTACGAACAGCGCCTGGGCAGCCCGAGCTGCAGGCCACCGCAGCTCTTCTCGCCTCAGCCCTCGGACGCACCCACGAAGCGGTGGCGTATGCGCACGCTATCCTCCGCGATCGACCGGAGGGCTCGCCGTATCTCGCGGCCGCGGTCGTGGCTCTTCTGGAGTCGCTGCGCCACGCCGGACGGCCCTTGGCCGCGCGCCGACTCGCGCAACGGATCTATCGCGACAGCAACAATGATGGTCTGGCTCGCGGAATGGCGGCGTACGAGCTCGCGCTGGCCGAGCTGGAAATCGGCGATGATCTCGCCGCCGCCCGCGATCTCGCCCGCGAGGCGCTGGAGATCATCCCCCGGGAGCTCCGCCACTATCCACTCGGCGCCCTCGGGACCATCGCCCTCAGGCGAGGCCGCTATCGTGAGGCGGCCCGCTACCTCGAGCAGGCTTCCGGAGCCGGATCCGAACCACCGCTGATGCGAAAGCTGGCCCTCGCCAGGCTCGGTAGTGGAGACGCCGTAGGCGCCGAAGAGGCGTTGCGGGAGGCCGACGCGGCTCTCCTCGGCGGCATCGACCAGGAGCTGCTCGATCACGTTCGCAGACTCGGCGGTTTGATCGGAGATTTACGCCCGGCGCCGAACCATCGCGTCGGAAGACGGAGCTGAATATGCGCTGGAGCCAGACCTTCATTCACACCCTTCGCCAGGACCCTTCGGATGCCGAGGTGATCTCCCACCGGTTGATGACCCGGGCAGGCCTCATCTCCAAGGTCGCGGCGGGAATTTATAACTACCTGCCCATCGGCTGGCGATCGTTGGCCAAGCTCGAGGCGATCATCCGCGAGGAGATGGAGCGCGCCGGCTCTGCCGAGCTGGTGATGCCCGCCATCCAACCCGCCGAGCTGTGGCAGGAGTCGCGGCGCTGGTTCGAGTACGGGCCCGAGCTGCTGCGAATGAAGGACCGTCACGAGCGCGAGTTCTGCTTTGGCCCAACCCACGAGGAAATCATCACCGACATCGTGCGGCGCACGATCACCTCGTATCGACAGCTCCCGGTCAACCTTTACCAAATACAGACCAAGTTCCGGGACGAAATCCGGCCACGCTTCGGGCTCATGCGCGGCCGCGAGTTCATCATGAAGGACGCCTACTCCTTCCATCCGGACGACGGGGATCTCGACACAGCCTACCGGGCGATGGAGGCCGCCTACCGGCGGATCTTCGAACGCTGCGGGCTTGGTTATACCCAGGTCGAAGCCGACACCGGAAACATCGGCGGTTCCGAGTCACACGAGTTCATGGTCCTCGCCGACACAGGCGAGGACGCGATCCTCGCGTGTGCGAGCTGCGACTACGGCGCCAACGTCGAGAAGGCGGAAGCCGGACCGGTCGATGCCGCCCCGGTGTGGGCTCGAGAGCGGCCCGCCGGGCCAGAGGCTGTCGACACACCCTCCATGCGAACGGTGGACGAGGTCGCCGACTTTCTCGGTATTTCCCCAGCCCACCTCATCAAGACCCTGATCTTCGAAACCGACGAGGAGTTCGCGGCGGTCCTCATTCGCGGCGACCTCGAGGTCAACGAGGTCAAGCTCAAGAACGAGCTCGGGTGCATCCACCTCCAGCTCGCATCCGAGGCCAAGATCTCCGAGATCACCGGCGGACCTCAGGGCTTCTCGGGCCCGGTGGGTCTGAAGGGCCTCAAGGTCATTGCCGACCCGACCGTGATGGACCTCGAGATCGCGGCGACCGGCGCCAACTCCAACGACACTCATCTGGTGGGCGTGGTGCCGGGCCGGGACTTCCAGCCGGATTCGGTGGCGGATGTCCGGCTCGCAGCCGCCGGCGATCCCTGCCCTTCCTGCGGCGAGGCGATGATCGTCAAGCGCGGTATCGAGGTCGGCCACATCTTTAAGCTCGGCACCAAGTACTCCGAGTCCATGGACTGCCGATTCCAGGACGCCGACGGCGGCGAGCAGCCGATGATCATGGGCTGCTACGGGCTCGGCGTCGGTCGCACCCTGGCCGCCGCCGTGGAGCAGAACCACGACGATACCGGCATCATCTGGCCGCTGCCGCTGGCCCCCTACGAGGTTGTGCTGGTGGTGCTCAACGCTGATAAACCTGAGGTCGTGGAGGCGGCGGAGGGCCTGTACACCGAGCTCCGCGACGCGGGTGTCGACATCCTCTTCGACGACCGCCCCGAGCGGCCGGGGGTCAAGTTCAACGACATGGATTTGATCGGCTTTCCGGTCAGGGTAGTGCTCGGCAAGCGCGGCCTCGAAGCGGCCGAGGTCGAGCTCAGCCTACGCAAGGACGGCGAGAAACACCCCACACCGATTTCAGACATGGTGCCCGCCGTACAAGCGATGCTTGAAGAGCTTCGGTCGTAGTTTTGAGTTCTTAGTTTTGAGTTTTTAGTAACGGACGGCCTACGAGCACGATTCGTTTCCGTGCGCTTTCCCCGGGGGGTAACCAGGCACCTCGGGTGAACGCGCAACGTTTCCAAAGGCGCTTCCGAAAATTCGAAATTCGAAATCAGCTCTGAGGGTGAGCGGTAAATAACTCAAAACTAAGAACTAAAAACTCAAAACCGATTTAGCGACGTCGATCATCTTGCCTTTGGCCTGGATGAGTACCTTGAGATCCGAGCCCATGCCTTCGGGGTCGAGGAGGCGCTTGATCTCCTGCCGAGCGGTTACGGTGGCGGCGTCGAGGTCGGCGTCCATGCCCAGGCCCCGTTCTTCGAGCTCGTCCTCGAGACCAGCCCGCACCAGGAACTCGGCCAGCGGCCACAGACCGACCTCTGTCCAACCGTCGGCGTACGCCGCGTGCCGGAGATCATCCCAGTTCACGTGCGCCGTGAGGTCGATCTCGCCCGGCGATTCGAGAGGATCCCGGCCGAACCGGTGATGGTGGAAGGTGGTCAGCGATCCACCGAGGCGACCGCGCGGGTCGTAAAGCCGCCGCGCCTCGTAGCCGTAATCCAGCACCAAAACGAGGCCGTCATCACCGGCGGCACGGAGGAGATCGCGGTGGAGATCCACAGCTTCGATGTTGGCCTCCGCGAGCTGGCCCTCCGCCAGCTCGACGCTGTGGCGTTCGAAGTAGGCCGCCACCTCGTTGCGCGGCAGGCGTTCGGACCACGAGAGGGTCCTATCGTCGACACTGATCCAGAGCTCGAGCAACCCTCCATCTCGGCCGACAACCCGCGCCACCGGTTGCGCATCATATAGCTCCGACGCGTGGAGCACCGTTTTTCTCCCCTCCGGCTCCATCTCCGAGGCACGTTCGAACCACCGCACTGGAACCTGCGCCTGTGCGAGACGATCGATCTGGCGTGAGCGCATGACCTCGGTTCGCTCCACCGAAACGACATCGTCCAACACCCCTCTCGCGCCCGCCCCAAGAGACTCGAGAACACCGGCGATGAACGACCCATCGCCCGACGCCACATCCACCATTCGCAACGGCCCAGTCGAGCGAGCCGTCCTCGCCAGCATCCGGGCAAAGACTCGCGTGTACCACTCGGATGCGGTCGGCGCGGTCAGGTAGTCGCCGCTGCGGCCGTAACGGGGCATCGCTGAGGAGTAGTAACCATGCTCGCGGTGATACAGCGCGAGCTTCATGAACTCGTCGAACGGCACCGATCCGCCGCGAGCTTCAATTTCGTCAACGATCCAAGACATGGGAGCATCTTATCCCTTCGCATCTGCTCCATCCCGGCTTTCTATCCATCGCAACCACAAATGAACCACGGAGACACAGAGGTCGCAAAGAGAGGAACTCAGCTTTTTTCTCCGTGCCGCTCGGTGCCCTCCGCGTCTCCGTGGTTGCTTGGCGAGGACGTCTCAGGGAGGGCGGACGCGGATGCGCGCAGAGGCGGAATATTTCGAATTTCGAATTTCGAATTCCGAATTCACGCTTGCGCACGCCTGACGGCCGAAGTCGGTTGAAAATCTTGCGCGCAAGCGCGCTATGTGCTATAAAAGCCGCTGCTGCTTTCGA
>CAYPBC010000042.1:0-10105 GCA_964408845.1 uncultured Thermoanaerobaculia bacterium | reverse complement strand
CACCGATCACAACCTCACCATCCTCTCCTCGGCCGTTTGGAAATTAAGCCCCTTGTAGAACAAGCGGCCAGACTGAAGGTGGGCCAAGGCCCACCCTACTCCTGACCCACAATTTGCGCCGATTTGTAGGGTGGGCCTTGGCCCACCTTCAGAATCGTTCTGGTATCCCGTGGCGCCCAATCACAGCCGGCGGCTTTGCCGGGGCGGGGGCCCTATTGGGGAAGCCGGAACTGCTCGTCATCGAGTTCGGGGTCGAGCTCGATTTTTTCGACGGCGATCCTGAGGACCTCGGGCCGGTCCTTGGCGTGGGTCTCGATGAGGTGCGGGAAGACGAGCCCGCCCGTTTCCCGGAAGTCCGAGAACGTGTTTTCGAGCTGCACGGGGCGCCCGCGGATCGTCCGTGTGATGTCAGAGCGGACGATCTGGCGCGACGCGACGTCGACATAGTCGTAGCGGATCGCACCATCGGTGAGCGTCAGCTTGAGCTTGAAGGCCTCCCCGCCGGGAAGCGTCTCACGGCCGGCGAGCTCGACTGAGTGCCCCTTCTCGCGCCAGTCGACGAGAGGGCCTTCGATGTCCCGCTGGTCGGCCCCCGCCGCCATGTCGGTCTCCGGTGTCGTCGCCTGGGGTTCGAACTGACCCTGCAGAGGCGCGACCTGCCAGCCGCTTTCGCCATCGTGCGCAAAGACGCTTTTCGTCCCCTGGGTGGAGAACTCGAGCCGGAAGAGGCCGGGCCGCTTGATCTCGCGGACCACCCGCGCGATCCGTCCACCACTCGCGGTGGCCGTCGCGGTCTCCCGGATCGACTGCAGCGCCTGGATCCGCTCCTTGCCCCCACGAGCGGCGAGATTCGAACTCACGATCTCATCGACCGGCGACGGTGAGGAGCACGCCGCGAAGAGCACGCCGAGGAGTGGGAGTGCTTTCAAGTAACGCCTCATTGGTGCCTCCCGATTCACTGCAAGTCTCGCGATGGAGAGGGCCAGTACGAAGGCCCGGCCCCCCAGCCCCAGTTCACCGGATCGCCGGCCCGCGGCAGGCCGTCGCGCCGAAACGCCTCGGTATCGGCCGCCTTCTGCTCCTTCTCCGCCTTCTGCTCGGCATCGATGGACTGGATCGCGGCGTCGTTTGCCTGTTGATCCGCTTTCTTGCTGGCCTGCCGGCTCGCGAGGATCTGTTGCCGCTCGCCCGGGGTCATCCACTGGCCCTCGAACTCGACGTAGCCTCGGGCAACGTAGCTTTCCTCCTCGGTGACCCATCTCCCGTCGACCTGGACCCGGCCGAGCGCGCGGTTCGCCTCCTGGTCGTCCGGCAGGATCGCGACCACCTGCGAGTAAGCCTTCGCCGCCTGGCTCGAGAGCGCTTCGCCCGTTGCCCACTGTGCCAGCTTCCGCCACGCCTCCGCATCGCCGGCAGGAATCTTCCCAGCTCGCGTCCGATACTCCTGGAGTGGCGAGATGCTCTTTTTGATGTGGTCAACATTCGACATGTGCGCCGTGATGGTCGCACCCCCGCCGATATCGACCGTCACGGAGTCTTTCGTTTGCTCCACGATCTCACCCGTGATCTGGCCGCCTCCCTGGAGGTAGACGTCGTCTGCGAAGACCGGAACGGCCGCCAGAGCGATGATCACGATTGCTCGCTTCACTTCTGCCTCCCTCTTACCGGCCGTCACCGGCGTCCGGCGGGGACGCCGCGTCAGCTACAGGGGTTCCAATTTCCACGATTGGAGCGTACCACCGAAAAGAAAAGACACGTTCCAGGTCCCGCAGTTCAATAGTCACGGTCCTCCTCCAACGGAAATACAGGCCCGGCACCGATGAAATCTGAGCCCCCCTGGGACCGCCGAGCTCCAGCTCGGCATTCTCCACCGACGCCTGCGTAACGGGAAGATCCTCAATCCGCGATTGCCAGAGGTGTAAATAGAGTGTAATATCTGTCATGTATTTGGGGCCGATCCATGAGATTTCTGCTGATCAGCGAAACCCACCGTAAGGAGTGTGCGGCCGCGGGCGGCGAACACACCAAGCCGGGCTGGCACTCCCGCGGCTACCTTCCGCACTGCGATGCCGACGGTCTGATCCAGCACATCACCTTCCACCTCGCCGACAGCCTTCCTGAATCTGCATTGGACAATCTGGAGCGATCGATTGCCGAGATGGCGGATGACGAAAAGAAGCAGCAGAGAAGGCAGCGGTATCAGGCCTTGCTGGACGCCGCACATGGCGATTGCGTGCTGCGCAAGGCCGGGGCGGCAAAGGTGATGGAAGGCGCCTTGCTTCACTTCGATGGTGAACGGTACCGACTCCTAGCCTGGGTGATCATGCCGAATCACGTTCACGTGTTGGTCGAGCCGCTGCCGGGCTTCAGCGTGGCGCGAATCGTACAGTCATGGAAATCGTTCACGGCGCGGAAGATCAACTTGTTGATGGCTGACGAACCGGAAGACCCAGAATGCCGAGCTGGAGCTCGGCGGTCCCAGGGTCGGCGATCTCCAGCCTTGTGGCAGCGGGACTACTGGGATCGGTTCATCCGGAATGAACGGCACCTGTTGACTGCCATTAGGTACATCGAAGAAAACCCGGTCGTCGCCGGGTTGGCCGGAGCCGCCGAAGAATGGCCGTGGGGGAGTGCGCGTCGTCGACAGTGATTCAGATGTGCCCCTCCCTGTAACGTCCAGATCCTGGGACCGCCGAGCTCCAGCTCGGCATTGTTCGCGAATGGTCCGACACGGCACGCGTACGAATTGACAATCTGTAACATATGTCTTACATTGATTACGGAGGTGCATCGTGCCCAGTCAAACCGTTCGATTGCCGGATGACCTCGCTAATCGCCTCGAGCGGCTCGCGAGCACGACCAAGCGGTCCAAGACCTCGTACATCGTCGAGGCACTCGAACGTCACCTCGAAGAGTGCGAGGACCTCGAGTTCGCCCTGAGCCGGTTCCGGGATCCCGACGCCGAGTGGATCGAGCACGACGATGTGCGCAAAGAACTCGGGCTCGACTGACGTTCGGATCCGCTGGGAGCGGCGCGCCGTCAAAGAGGTGGCCGCGTTGGAAAAGGGCGAGCGCGAGCGCATTGTGGCCGCGGTCGAACGCCTCCGTGACGATCCCCATAAGGGATCGATCATGAGCGCCGAATGGAAGGGCTTCCGCCGTCTTCGAGTCGGTCCATACCGAATCATCTATGCGTACCAGGGCAGCGACCTCTTGATCTCGGTCGTGCGTGTGGGTCATCGCCGCGAAGTGTATCGCTGATCCTGGGACGTCAGACCCTGGAACGTCCGACCCTGGGACCGCCGAGCTCCAGCTCGGCATTCCTCGAGCCTGACCCGGCACGCGCACGCGCATCCTACGCAATCTCGAGCTCGGTGCCCTCACGAAGCAGGTCGAGGTAGGCTGCGTAGCTGAAGATGCGGTCGCGGCGGCGCCCGGTGGTCTCCACCAGAATGCCGGCATCGACCAGGGCGTTGATCGCCTTTCCTGCGGTCGGTTTGGTCGCGCCGAATATCTTCGTCACCCCCGCCACCGTGACGATTGGGTGTTGCGGCAGCTCCTCGAATAGGCGCACCGCCGTGACCGTTGTCGCCGGATGGGCGAGCGCGGCAGCACGGTCGCTGCTCACCAGAGCAAAAAGATCACGCACCGTGGCCGTCGTTTCATCCGCGGTGACCCGCACCCCCTCGAGGAAGAATGCGACCCAACCCTCCCAATCGCCGTCGGTGCGGATGGCGCTGAGGAGGCGGTAGTACTCCTCGCGATGGCGCTTGAAGAACAGGCTGAGGTAGAGCAGCGGTTCCGCGAGCAATCCCCAGCGCTCGAGCAGGAGCGTGATCAGCAGCCGGCCTACGCGTCCGTTACCGTCGAGGTACGGGTGGATGGTCTCGAACTGAGCGTGCAGCAAGGCGCACCTGACGAGCGGGGGCATCCGGTCCGCGGCGTGTATCGCCCGCTCGAATGCGGCGAGCGCATCACCGAGGGCGTGCGGCGGCGGTGGCACGAAGATCGCGTTGCCCGGGCGAGTCCCGCCGACCCAGTTCTGGCTGCGCCGCACCTCCCCGGGCCGTACATCTTTCCCGGGCCGCCCCGCCATCAGGCGGCGGTGAGTCTGGTTGAGCAGGCGAATGCTGAGCGGCAGGCCTTTTGGCCGCCGCAACTGGGACCGGGCGTACGAGAGCGCCGACAGGTAGTTGCACACCTCATCGATGTCAGAACCGGAAAACCTCTCGTCAGGACTCGTCGCCTCGAATGTGAGGAGATCAACCAGTGTCGCCTGGGTGCCCTCGATCTGCGACGAAAGCACCGCCTCTTTGCGTACGAACGCATACACCAGCCAGTCGACTGAAGGCACCATCTCTCCGGCCATGGCCAGGTGCGCGAGACTCGCCTCCGCCGCACGCTGTGCCTCCAACATCGACGAGTCCATTTGCAGTGCCGGCTTCTTCGGCGGCAGGGGGTAGGGGATAAACGCCCGGACCTCCTCGCCAGCGGTCGTCGTCTTTTCGTACGTGCCGGTGACCCTCTTCATGACCTCTCCCGTTAGGAAACTATTCTTTACTATCTTCTCCAGAAAGTAAAGTCCTCTTTATTTTCTAAGATTCTGCGACCTCACCACTGGACTCGAAACCAGCGGCCCTGGAATGTCCGACCCTGGGACCGCCGAGCCTCAGCTGGGCAACTTCAATCTCACCATCCATCCCCTGCACGCGAGACGCATGCACCACAAGCTGGGCATGAAGCCTCGCGGCGGCCTTGTGGTGCCGCCGTCCCGGCGGCAGGGGGCGGGCGGTCCCAGGATCAATGGAACGGGCGCCACCGATCACGACTTCAGATTTCGCAAAAGGCAGAAAACATCGACACATCACCCGGACATGTCGATGCCGTCGACATGAGACGACAAAGTGTCGATGAAATGCAATAATGTAAACATGAAGATCCTGGAATGGTCTGCTGATCGCCCGTACAACAACCTGCCGCTGCTGCCGCCGGCAGTCGATTTGGAGTCGAAGACGGTTCTCAAGCGGTGCGTCTCCGCTCGGGCCGCATTGGCGGAGCTGAAGCAGGCGGCAGAGCTGATTCCGAACCAGGGAATGCTCATCAACACCCTGCCGGTGTTGGAGGCGAGGGCGAGCTCGGAAATTGAGAATATCGTCACCACCACCGACCGGTTGTTTCGCCATCTCGACGCAACACAGAATGCAGACTCCGCAACGAAGGAGGCATTACGCTACCGCCTCGCCCTGCTCGAGGGATTCCGATCGCTGGACCGCCGGCCGCTGCGCACCCGCACGGCGGAGGAGGTCTGCAGTCAGATCCGTGGCGTCGACATGCGCGTTCGCCGGGTGCCGGGAACGGCGCTGGTGAACGACGCAACCGGGGAGACCATCTACATCCCGCCCGAGAGCGAGGCGGTGATCCGCGATCTGCTGGCCAATTGGGAGCGTTTCCTGCACGAAGAAACATCCCTCGATCCTCTGGTCCGCATGGCCGCGGCGCACTATCAGTTCGAGGCCATTCACCCGTTCACCGATGGCAACGGCCGCACGGGCCGAGTGCTCAACAGCTTGTTCCTGATTGAGGAGCAGCTGCTAACCCTGCCGATCCTGTATCTCGGCCGCTACATCATCGCCAACAAGGCGGATTACTACCGTCTGCTCCTCGACGTGACCCGCGAGGGGGCGTGGGAGCCATGGCTTCTGTTCATGCTCGAGGGAATCGACGAGACAGCCAACTGGACCACCGCCAAGATCGGCGCCATTCGCCGGCTCGCGGACCACACCGTCGAGTACGTGCGACGACGGGAGCCGAAGATCTACAGCCGCGAGCTCGTGGACGTGATATTCGAGCAGCCCTACTGCAGAATCGGCAACCTCGAGGCTGCCGGCATCGCGAAACGCCAGACCGCCTCCAAGTACCTCAAGGCGCTCGCAGCGATCGGTGTTCTGGAGGAGCACGCCGCGGGTCGCGAAAAGCTGTTCATCCACCCCAAACTGATGCGGTTGCTGAACAGCGACGACAACGAGTTTGCGCCCTACGAGTGACGAACACCCTGATCGGCAACGCCTGGGACCGCCGAGCTCCAGCTCGGCATTCTTCGCGCGCCGGGTCAGGCAATTCGAGATGTTGGCCCACCCGGAGGCTGAATTGAACAGAAATTCTGCCTTTTACTGTACTAAGCGCCCACTTTCGGTGTGAAGTTCGCAGAGATCTGGCCTGTCTGACCACTCAGACGTCCCAATGAGTGTCGCCGATCACAACCTCACAATCCGCCCCTCGGCCCATGGATATTGTGGAATCGTGATCAGTGGCAGGCATCACACCGTCCCCTCGAGCACCCTGTGTTCCATGGTGAGAAGATCGATGGCCATGGCGCGCTTCCTCCCGGCGGAGGCGACGTTCAAGTGGCGTCCGGTGCGGCCGAAATCTCGATGAATGTGCCCGTGAATGTGAACTCGCGGAGCGGTGCGTTGGACGAGATCTCGAAGAGATGTCGAGCCGACGTGCTGGCCGGTATGCACCCTGTCGAGAGTTCCGTAGGCAGGGCCGTGCGTCACCAATACTGTCGTGCTGTCGATTTCAGCCTCCAGCAGCGCCAGGTCTTTTTCGATCTCGTTCTCCGGTTTCTCGTGAACTCCACCCATGAACGGCAGCGTGTACTGATAACCGACGAAGTTGAAATCGCCGATGTCGATGCGCTTACCGTGAACCGACTGATGCGACGGGTGGGGAGCATCCAGCTCGATCCAGTCATCGTTTCCCATGACGTAGAAGATAGGACGCTCGATCTCGGACAACCGGTGGAGAACCTGGAGCCGATCGGCGGCCTGCGCCTCTTCAATCGCGTTGGAGTCACCTCCCCAACCCAACAGGTCTCCGGCCAATACGACAGCGTCCGGGTCTTCAGCCTCCACCAGGTCGACGAGCCAGTCGTAGACCTCGTGGTACCCGTGAACATCTGCCAACGCGACGAGCCTCATGACTTCGACGAGGTCCTTTCCGATCGCTCGAACGGCTGCGAGCCAACCTGCCGTCATACCGGGCTGCAGGCGCCCCCGGCACTCAATGTTATGCGACCGTTCGCTCCATTGTCATCGAGCGCCGCCCCCCCGCGACGACCCCGGCCGCGTCACTCTTCCCATAAAGAGGATGGTGCCTGCGGATGTGTCGCTGGTGATGAAAATTTACGGCCTGTTGGCCTTGAACGTCGGAATGATCCACACCATCAATCAGTGCCCGCCCAATAAATGTCGCGCGCCAAGATTCTTGGCACCGTAGGGAAGACATCAGACCCAGCCGTCGGCGGGATTCCAGATCAGCTTCCGAGGTTGCCCTTCGGCGGCCGCACGGCAGGCCGGCATCAGGAATCCTCGTATCTCTCGAATTACCTCTTCCAGAGGAGGGAGGTCATCATCAAGATCAAATCGATCTGAAAGCCGTGCCCAGTTGTCTTTCCATTGTTCTGCATACTCTCGTGTGAGTCCCTCGGGCTCCTCGGTGGGGATACTTGTGGCGCGTCGTTCGAAGGTGGCGGCAAGGGCTGCCGCCACCCGAGGAAGTTCGAGTTGGAACGCTCGTCCGATCCGCCAGACATCGCAGTAATCCTTGAGGCGGCTGTTGGCGACGCCACGCGTGACCATGGCGTGAAATTTCTCGGCGATCACGGCCTCCGGTGGGTATCCGAGAACCTGCGGTGCATCTTGATCGAGAATCGTCGGATATTGGAGGAGGTCGGCCGGCGGCACCACTGCGTCGCCGAATCCGACGTCTACCTGCATGCGAGTATGAGCGTTGCCAAGGTGCGCGACGAACTTCATGCGGACCCCGTCGTCGATAGCACCTTCCCTGATTTCAGCGCCCAGCACGGTTGCCGGGTCGAAGACCAAACCGTCCGGCTCGACCTTGGCAGTACAGACTTCTCGAAACACCTGTTCCAAACGGGTGATATCTGGATCTCCAAATGCGAGAAGATCCAGATCGCGCGTGGGTCGTTCGGCTGCGTTCTCCCAGGCCACAAAAAGAAACGCCCCTTTGAGCACGAATTGATCGTGATACTTCGACCGGCTCAGTCGATACAGAAATCTCTCGAGCGCGTGACGTATCAGCAGTAGGTTGAAGTTTTCCCCTGTTTTCCGCGCCACGTTTCGTAGCCGCGCATGTACAGAGGCCGCGACATTCGTAGGCCCATCGCGGCTCATATGAGAGCCTCCATGTAGGGCCGGATTACCGTTTCAACGCGGCAGATTTTCGCGTACCTCATGATCTCTGCTGGCGTGGCTTTTCTCTCCCGGAGAGTCTCACGCAGAGCCTCCACCGCCACATCGTTTCCGACACGGTTTCGGAACTTGAAGCAATCGGCAACGGTCTTCGCCGGGTTGTACACCCGCACGGAAACTCCGCCCACATCGTGGGTCTCGATCCCCTCCGAAAATGCCTTGCCCGTGAGCCACACAACCTCGAGCTTCACAGGTTCCTGCCGGGGAGCCCAGGTCCGGTTTTCGACCGCGAGCCAGACCCTGCGAGGCAGTTGCGTCGTGAGGTCGTGGAAGAGGAGCGCCGACAGGAGGCAGACGACCGCCCGCGGGTGCGCCTTGGCGACCTCCGCGAGCGTCTGATGCTCCGTGACCTCAACGTCGACGACGCAGTAGAGCCCACGCGAAATTCGCTGCAGAACACCTTTTTTGATCATGCGGCTGAGGGTGGAGCGCGGATAGCCCAGCTCCGCGAGTTCGCGAGGGCGCAGCACTCCGTTCCGGTACGCAAGCTCCAGAACCTCTTGCTCCTGTCGTGAAAGATGTGTGTTTTTGTCCATGGGCGTTATTGGATACCAGTCTGGATGCAGATTTCGCTACGTTTTCTCGGTCATTAGAGTTAACAACCTAGATTATGTAGCAAACAGTTCGCATCGTCAAGTAAGCAGCGGGTGCCCGCGGTTACATTCATGAGGCGCTGGGCGAAGGCCTGCCGTCGGAGTCTCGAACTCCGCTTTGAGGGTTAACCGGTCAAAATGGGCGCCGCCGATCACAACCTCACAACACCAGTCTGACCCTTGTTCCCGGTTGTTAAACCTGATCAGCGACCTCCATCATGCGTGATGCGTGGCACCCCGGGTGGTAGGGCTGGAACGCTCAGAGCCCGGATGCCACCTTCGTAGCCGGATTCACGCCCCGGCACGGAGCTCGCCGGGGTCTTACCAATCCTCCAGGGGCAGGTCGAAACAGCTGTTCATGGTCTCCGCATAGCGGAACTGAAATGCGACCTCTTCGATCTGCAACGCCCTCAAATCGTCCGCTCGCGAGGATGTCCCGAGCTTCAGCACCGGATTTTCGGCCCGTTGGCCCTTCTTCCACAACAAGCCGGCCTTGGTGTTGACGGTGAAATCGCCTTTGAAGTTCGTCTGGCTCTTGACGAGCTGCCCGTCGAGCATGCTGTACAGATAACCGGTTTCATCGAAGTGCTTGATCGAGCCTGTTTTCGGCACCGACAGTTCGAAGTAGATCTCGCCTTTCTCGTCCCTGGCGATAGTGGTGCAGTGGTTCCCCTCGGTGGAGATGTCGATCTCTTCCACGATCTTCGGCAGACCCCAGATCTTGGCGCCGCGGATCTGATTCTCGAGAGAGGTCACCGGCATCGAGAACACGTAATACCCCTTCTTTTTGAAATCCATGATGAGGGGCAGCAACGGCGGGACGTAGCCTGCGTTCACCATGATTGGGATAGTCATCGCGATCTCGTTGTAGGGGGCGAGGTTCATCACGTTCTTGTACTCGTAGCACGAGAACAGCACGACCGACCGGCCCCCGGGCATCTTCACCGGTTTCATCGAGGGCTGGGGCATGATCGCTTCGGCTTGCCCATAGTCGCAGAGGAAGATCGCAATCGCGCAGGTGACGTCACCGTAGAACGTGGGGAAGCTGTAGGTCTTGGAAAGGCCATCCCTCAGCGCCAACGGAGCCGGGGCGGGGCGCAGCTCGAAACGCTGGAAGAAGCCATCGGTGAAGGAGCCGCTGTTTTCGACGGGGCTGGGATTAAGAATCGTGTTGGGTTTCATATGGAGGCCTTTCAGGTTGGTCGGAATCTAGCACGAATGGGCGCCATCCGTTTG
>CAYPBC010000041.1:6147-10132 GCA_964408845.1 uncultured Thermoanaerobaculia bacterium | reverse complement strand
TTCTCAATTCTCAATGCCGCCCACCCACTCATTTTGCGCAGTGGGCGGCTGTCCGGAATTGAGAACTGAGAATTGAGAATTAAGAATTCGAAATGATTTCCACCTCTTCACTGAACTGGATGCCGAGCCTTTCGAGCTCTTCGAGCGCCGGCTCGTAGAACTCCTTCATCACCGGGACGATAACGCCGGGTTGGTCGAACCGTCCCTCGAGGATGAAACGCGCGGCGACCGCCGCCGGCAGACCGACGGTACGATTCATCGACGAGTCGCCGCCGGGGATGCCGAAGTCGATCATGGTCGAGGTGATGTGCTCGGTGCGGTCCGCGAACTCGGCGACGAAGGTGTGCTGGAGGACCAGCATGTCGCGTTCGCCCGGTGCGTAGGACATCTTCTCGAGCATGCGGTCGGTGAGGATGTCCACCGGCGCCGGCGGTCCCGGCAGCGGGTCCGAGCCGAGGAGGCCCAGCCACTCCATCTTGGCAAGCTCGGGGCCGTCGGCGTCGATTCCGAGATGCGCCGCGACGTCGGCCTTGAGGTTGTCCGTGGTATCCACACCAGCAAGCAGCGCGGTGAGGTCTGCATAGGTCTTGCCCTCGAGACCGTCGATGCCATCGGTGCGCAGCCAGCCGAGACGCGCCACCTTTTTCATCGTCTCGCACCAGCCCGGGAAGCGCAGGGTGCCGCGGAACATCGTGTCGCGCGGGTCGATGCCGTAGACCTCGGTGTAGGGCATCGAGTCACGATTTGGATAGCCCTCGAGGGCCGTCCCCTCGCCTTCGATGGCCACCGACACCGGCCACACGTGATCGAAGAGCTCCTTGCCGGGAACGTCGACGACCTTGGCATCACGCCGGTAACGAGCATTGTTGAGGCCGGCGAGCAACACCCCGCGCGGGCTCCACGAGAACTTGTAGCCAAAGGGGTTGTCGTTGGCTTCGGGCGCCGGCAGACCGCCGCAGTAGGACTGGAAGGTCGTGATCTCGCCGCCGTCCGCCTGCACCCGGTCGATCACCTTCATCGCCGTCATGTGGTCGATGCCGGGGTCGACGCCGAGCTCGTTGAAGAGAATCACGCCCTTTGATTTGGCCTCGGCATCGAGCGCCGCCATCTCGTCCTTGACGTACGACGTCGTCACCATGTGCTTGCCCTGTTCGAGGCACGTCCGAGCCACCTGCGGGTGGAATTGCCACGGCAGCAGGCTCACCGCCACGTCGTGGTCGGCGATGATCTCCCCAAGGCGCTCGGGCTCGACAGTGATGTCGTACGCCATCGGGGTGCCATTGGGATGGCCATCGACGATCTCCTCCGCCTTGCGCACTGTACGACTGGCGACCGTGACCTCGAATCCATGATCCAACAGATAGCGCACGTGGGCGCGGACCACCAGGCCTGCCCCAAAGACGACGACTTTCTTCATTCCGTTCTCCTTCCATGTGGACCACTAGCACTAGGTTAGCGGCTCCACCTTTTCGCTGAATTCAAGGCCCTCCGCGCGCAGGCGGGAGAGCACGACATCACAGATCGCGGGGTGGGTCGGCAGCCGGCAGCCGGTGAGATCGAGCTCGCCCGCGAAGAGCATCTCGACCGCGATGGCCGCGGGCAAACCAACGGTCTTGGCCATTGCCGACATCTTCAGCGGCTCGCCGTACTCCACCATGGTGAAGGTCTGGCGCTCGGCCGGCCGTTCCTGATCGGGAAACTCCACCTCCATCTCATGGACGATAATCACCATGTCGCGCGCTCCGGGAAACGGTGCGAGCTTGTCCTCCAAGAGATGAGAGAGCATCGCTGCAGCCGTGTCGCCCGCGCAGCCGACCGGCTCGGTGTCGAAGAGTCCTAGGAAGCGGAGGTTCTCCATCAGGCGCCCGGTGGGGTTGAGCTCAAGAAAGAGCGTGGCCGCTTCCTCCACATGTTCGTCATCGACCGGGATTGGCAGGAACATCCCCACGACCTCCCGCGGCGAACGCTCGCACAGGCCGGGAATCGGTAGGGCGTCGTTGTTCAAACCGAGGCGCACAACCTTGGCCCAGGTTTCGCAGAAGCCCGGGTAGCGAAGGGTACCTCGGATCATCGTGTGGACCCGGTCGAGGCCAAAGTGCTCGAGGTAGGACAGCGAGTCCCGGTTGGGATAGGCCTCGAGCGTGCCAACGCCGTCGACCTCCACCGGCCAGGTGTGGAGGAAGAGCCTCTCATGGGGCACTACCCGGATGGTGCCACGCAGCAGGTATTGGGCGCCACCCAATCCCGAAGTCGCCACGTTCCACGGGTTCCAGGTGACCATATACCGGAGCGGGTTCGATCGCGAGTCCGGCGCCGGCACGCCGCTGCCGAAGGACCGGAAGGCGCGGATCTCACCGCCCTGGGCGCGGGTTGCGCGCACCGCCTCCGCCGCCATCATGTGATCAATGCCGGGATCGAGACCCATCTCACCGAGCAGCAGCACCCCGCGCTCGCGCGCACGGACATCGAGGTTCCGGGTCTCGTCCTTGAGGTAGGAAACCGACACCATGTGCGTACCGGACTCCACGCAGAGGCGGGCCACTCGGCCCTGAAAGGCCGGCGCGAGCACGTTGGCCACCACGTCCGCGGCACCGATACGACCCGCCAGCTGTTGCTCGTCGCTCGCATCTAGGGCGACGGCACGGCCGTTGGGGTGGTCGCCGACGCGTTCACGGGCCAGCTCAATGTCACGGTCCGCAACCGTCACCTGCCAGCCCTTTTCCGACGCGCCCTCCAAAAGCCGCTGGATCAGATATGGCGCCGAGCGACCAGCCCCTAGTACCAAGATTCGCCGCATGGTTGGCTGACCTCCGTTCGAATCTAGGTGGCCAGGGTCGCCACCATCACTGCCTTGATGGTATGGAGCCGGTTCTCGGCCTGATCGAAGACCCGCGACTGCGGACCTTCGAAAACCTCGTCTGAGACCTCGCGGACGTCGGGGTATTTTTGAGAAACCTCGGTGTCGAGGTTGTGGAAGCTGGGCAGACAGTGGAGAAAGATGGTGTCCGCACGACCCGTGGCAGCCATCATCTCCGCCGTGATCTTGTAGGGACCAAGAATGCGAATGCGCTCCGCAATCAGGTCCTCCTCGCCCATCGAGGCCCAGACGTCGGCGTAGATGACGTCCGCCCCGGCCACCCCTTCCTCGACCGAGGAGGTGATCAGCAGCGATCCTCCGGTGATAGCCGCAATCTCGGAGATGGCCGCCACCAGATTCGCCTCGGGGTGGAGCTCGTCAGGGGCGACGATCCGGCAGTGCATCCCAAGCTTGGCGCAACCCACCATGAGCGAGTTCGCCATGTTGTTGCGGCCATCGCCGACAAATGCCAGGGTTCGCCCGTCCAGATCTCCGAACTCCTCCTCGATGGTGAGCAGATCGGCGAGGACCTGGGTCGGATGCCACTCGTCGGTGAGCCCATTCCACACCGGCACGCCGGCGTGCTCGGCCAGGGTATCGACAGTCTGGTGGGCGAAACCGCGGAACTCGATGCCGTCGAAGAATCGACCGAGAACCCGCGCCGTATCGGCCACGGTCTCCTTCTTGCCGAACTGAATATCGGATTTGCCCAGGTACTCCGGGTGCGCCCCCTCGTCGACGCAGGCGACAACGAAGGCGCAGCGGGTCCTGGTGGATGGCTTTTCAAAGAGCAGGGCGATGTTCAAGCCGTCGAGCGCCCGGCCCCGTATCCCAGCCTTCTTTTGGGCCTTGAGCTCGGCTCCCAGAACCAACAAGCCCCGGATCTCCTCCGGCGTGAAGTCGAGCAACTTGAGGAAGGAACGCCCTCTGAGATCAACCGCCATCGACGCCTCCAATTCGAAGCCGCGCCGACAGCAAAGCAACCTGCCGCCAGCGCCGCCGCATACTACTCCGAGAGGTTCGGTTTGCCAAGTTGAAATTCTCGCGATCTCAAGTGCGGCTCGAAGTCCCCGATCGTGAGGTCGTTGAAGTTCTGCGCACGAAGACGCCGCAAGAGCGTCTGAGCAT
>CAYPBC010000041.1:0-6047 GCA_964408845.1 uncultured Thermoanaerobaculia bacterium | reverse complement strand
CGTCTGAGCATTGATTTGCCTACAGTTGATGTCAATGGTATCGTTTGACATCATGGAGGTGTATATGACCCAGGTCACCGCGAGACTGCCGGACGACCTTGTGCAGAGCATCGACAACGCCGCACGATCCCTCAATCGAAGCCGGGCGGAGATCATCCGGCAGGCGATCGAGTACTACCTCGCAGACGTCGATGATCTTCACCTGGCCCTCGAAAGGTTGAAGGACCCGGCCGACCCGGTGCTCGACTGGGACGAGGTGAGACGTGACCTACTCGCTGCAGATTAAGCGCAGCGCAGCGAAGGCCCTCGCAAAAATCACGAAGAAGGATCGAATACGACTCATCGAGGCCATCGATCGTCTTCGCAAAGAGCCCGGCGCCGGCGGCGTGCTGAAGGGCGAATTCGCCGGCCTTAGACGGCTGAGGGTCGGAAGCTACCGGGTCATCTACGAAGTGATCGACGATCAACTCGTCGTACTCGTCATTCGGGTCGGACACCCGAAGGACGTATACCGCCGGAAGTAAAATTATTATCTCAAATTCTTCCGGTCACACGTCCGACGTGTGACCGGAAGAATTTGAAGTAGAATCCCCCCTCGAGAGTGGAGGCAAAACATGCCCCTGGAATCGATCAGGAAACGCGCCGCCGATGCGCTCGGGACGGCGCTCGAGGAGGAGTTCGGTCACCGGCCCGACGAGGTGGCATTCGAGGTGCCGCCGCGGCGCGATCTCGGAGATCTCGCGTGGCCGGGCGCGCTGCCGTTGGCCCGGGTTCTCAAGCGATCGCCGCGTCAGATCGCCGAAACGCTGGCCGAGAAGACGAACTGGCCCGAGGAGGTCGCGCGGGTGGAGATCGCCGGGCCCGGATTCCTCAACCTCTTCCTCGAGCGCAACCGGATCCTGATGAGCAGTCTTGCCGGTGTGCGCGACGAGGAGGCCGACGCCGCATTCAAGACGATTGTCGAACACACCAACATCAACCCCAACAAGGCGGCCCACATCGGCCACCTCCGCAACGCGGTCCTCGGCGATATCCTGGTGCGCAATCTTCGCCATCTCGGCGCCGACGTCGAGGTCCAGAACTACATCGACGACACCGGGGTTCAGGTCGCCGACGTCGTCGTTGGTCTGCTCTATCTGCCCGAGACCGAGCTCGCCCAAGCCCTCGGGGTGGAGCCGTGCCGACGTGACGAGCTGATCGAGAAGATCATGGAGAAGGCGCCTGCCGACGCGGTGCCAAACGCATCGACAAGCGACTTCGACGATCTGTGCTGGGACATCTATCCCCGGGTCACCGAGCGGTACCAGTCCGAACCCGACTTTGCCGCCCACCGCGCCGAGGTCCTGCATCACATCGAGGCCGGGTACGGCGACCTCGATCTCGAACAGGCGCTGCAGCTTCTGCACGGCTCGGCCATCGCCGGCGAACGCTTCAACGGTCGCGCCGTGGCGCGCCTCGCGGCCGCGGTGGCCGAGGGCAACGTGCGATGCCACCTTGCGACAATGGCGCGGCTCGGAATTCCGTACGACGTTCTGCCGCACGAGTCCGACATTCTCCACCTCGGCTTCTGGTCGCGTGCTTTCGAGATGCTGAAGGAGGCGGGCGCCATCCGCCTCGAGGAGGATGGCAAGAACGCCGGCTGCTGGGTGATGTCGCTGGCAGAGAGTCCCGAGTTCGCCGATATGGACGATCCCGACAAGATTCTGGTGCGCTCCAACGGCACCGTGACCTATACCGGCAAGGACATCGCCTATCAGCTATGGAAGCTGGGGCTCCTGGCCGACCCGGACGGGTCCAGTCACGACTTCGGCTACATGCCCTTCGCCCGCTGGGAACGTGCCGCCCCCGCGGTCTCGGTTCGTTACACCTCCGGTGGGGAGACCCTCGCGCGCACCACGTCGAACCCAGGCGAGACGGTTCCCGGTCACTCGTTCGGCGATGCCGAATTGGTCTACAACGTCATCGACGTGCGCCAGTCCTACCCGCAGAAGGTCGTCAAGGAGGCGGTGCGGGTCCTCGGCCATGCCGAGGAGGCCGACAATTCGGTCCACTTTGCGTACGAGATGGTGGCGCTGACACCGGCTGCGGTACGGGTCATCGAGGAGCGCACTGAGCATTCGTTCGGCCTCACCGACGAGGAGATGGCGAAGGCCTACATCGAGATGTCCGGACGCCGCGGCATCGGCGTCAAAGCCGATGAGTTTCTCGATGTTCTCACCGACGCCGCCGAGGACTCGATCATGGAGAGGCTCGAGGGCGCCGGTGCGCCCGCCGACGTCGCCGTCAGGGCACGGGCGATCGCGGTCGGTGCGCTGCGCTACCTCATGGCCCGGCAGTCCCGCAACCGGGTCCTCGCCTTCGACTTCGACGAGGCCCTCGCCTTCGAGGGCGACACGGGTCCCTACCTGCAATACTCGGCGGTGCGGGCAGGGAAGATCTTCGCAAAGCTCGAGGAGCGGCGTGGCGAGAGCCGCGTCTCAGCCGACGAAATCGAAAAGTTGACCGGCGTCGAGATTGACGACGATCTCTGGGAGCTGGTGCTGCAGTGCGCCCGTCGGCGGGAGGTCGTCCGACAGGCGGTTGCCAACCTCGAGTTCTCGCTCCTCGCCCAACACGTGCACGAGATCGCGCAGCTCTTTCACCGGCTCTATCACGCTCATCCGGTGGTGCCCGAGGAGAATGCCGAAACGCGAAGGTTGCGGCGGGCTGTCTTCACCCTCTTTGATCGCGAGATGAAGGTGCTGCTCGAGGAATTGCTGGGGATTCCAATACCGGTGGAGATGTAGGTGAATCACAAATGAGGAATTAGGAATTAGGAATTAGGAATGCCGCTCACCCACCCACATGACCACATCGGGAACAAGGGGGACGGGTGGGCATTCCTAATTCCTAATTCCTAATTCGACCCGCGATGGTCTGGAGGCTTGAATGAACGATGATGGTCGATTGGGTCGCTACCGCCGCATCGCCGACCAGCTCGATGAGTTGATTGCGAAGACTGACGACCCGGTGGCCCGCCGTGCAACCGCGGCGGCGCTTCTCCACCACAAGATCCCGGGGGTCTCGTGGACCGGCTTTTATCTGCTCAAGCACGGGGAGCTTGTGGTCGACGCGTACCAGGGTCCGGTTGCCTGCCTGGTACTCGAGGAACACGTCGGCGTGTGTTGGGCCGCCATTGACCAGGATACGACTCAGATCGTGGACGACGTCCAGGCCTTTCCGGGCCACATCCCCTGCGACGATCGCTCCCGTTCGGAGGTGGTGGTTCCGATCCACGATGTTCAAGGCCGCCCGGTCGGCGTTCTCGACATTGACTCCCACCGTGATAGGCACTTCGACGAGGTCGACGGAGAGGGCTGCCGGCTGATTGTGGAAATTCTCGAAAAAGGGTGGAATACAACCCCTTCAGGTACGTAGAGAGGACGTGAGCATTGCCATGACCCAGCAACGGTCCTCACCGGGACCTGTGGCCGTCTCGCCCCCACGCGAGGCGACGACGGTGATCCTAGCCCAGCAGGGCGAGGAGGCCGCGCTCGACGAGCTCGCGAGGAGCTGTCGCCAGCAAGCTTACGTCTTCGCTCTCCAGCTCACCGGGAATCCCGACGACGCCCTCGATGTGGCGCAGGACGCCATGGTGCGCTTCTTCCGCTCACTGGGCCGCTTCGATGCTTCACGACCGGTGCGCCCGTGGCTGCTGCGGATCGTCCGCAACCTGGTCCGCGACCGGGCTCGCCGGTGGCGAGTGCGGCGCACAGAGTCGCTGGAACCGGCCGAGGGCGTGCTCCGCTTCGAGCCGAGGGATCCCCGGCCGAATCCCGAAACCTTGTCGACACGGCGTGAGCTCCAGGCTCTGGTGTGGAGATGTGTTCAGGAATTGCCCCCGCGCTTCCGAGAGGTTCTGGTACTGCGGGAGTATCAGGATCTGGCCTACGCGGAGATCGCGCAAACGCTGAAGATCCCGAGAGGAACCGTCATGTCCAGGTTGCACCGGGCGCGCCGCCTCCTGCGCGAGGTAGTCCACCAGCGCCGGAATACAACGGGGGAGGTCGGAAATGCCTAACCACTGCCCCACAGCCTTCGACGAGAGCCTGATCTCTGGATACCTCGACGGTGAGCTCACCCAAGCCGCCGAGCAGAAGGTTCGCATTCACCTCGAGGACTGCGTGCAATGCCGTACGTTGCTCGAGGATCTGCGGACAATCAGGGAGGCCGCGATGTCTACCGAGTTTTCCAAGCCCGACGACACCCAGTGGGACGAACGCCCCAGGGGCGGCGCCAGCCTCGTGGCCCGGGGCGCCGGCTGGATCCTGGCGGCCGTGTGGGCTGTGGTGGTTGGGGCGTACGCCATCTGGGAATTTGTCAAAACGCCCGCCAGCCCCATCGAGCGGCTTCTCGTCGTCGGCGGTCTCACCGCCCTGGCGCTGCTCTTCGTCTCGGTGCTCCTGGACCGCATCAGGACGGCGAGGACCGACCCCTACAGGGAGGTGGAAAAATGATCGTCGTTTCAGACAACCACATCGTCGGCAAGCGGGTGGTGCGAACTCTCGGCTTGGTGCGCGGCAATACCATCCGCGCCCGGCATCTCGGCAAGGACGTCTTGGCCGTGATGCGTAACCTCGTCGGCGGCGAGATCTCCGAGTACACCAAGATGATGGCCGAGGCGCGCGAGCAGGCCCTCGACCGCATGGTCGAGGAGGCCGAGGAGCTGGGCGCCAACGCGGTCATCTGCACCCGCTTCATGACCTCGATGCTGATGCAGGGTGCGGCGGAACTTCTGGCCTACGGCACCGCGGTTGTCATGGAGGACGAGTAGACGTCTGAGCCACCTGCAAAGCCCCAATGGCTGTCATTCTGAGCTCGCCAAGACCTATACGGGCTACCTCACCGGCGGCGAACTGAAGGTGGGCCAAGGCCCACCCTTCGGGCCCACAATCTCCGCGGACTCGTAGCGTGGGCCTTGGCCCACCTTCAGAGCTGTTCTCGCAGTTCGGCGTTTCGGAAAGCGATGTCACTGGAAGCGGAGCGGCCCGAAGGGACGCCTATTTCGTCGAACGCAGGATTTTTTGAGAGGCTCCGCTAACAGCTGCTAACAGCTTCTCAGTCAGTACGTCCAGATGATGCCCGCGTTGATCCCGAGCCCACCGACATCCATTTTGCCCTGGAGGGGGTTGGCTGGATTGGAGTATGTGGCGTCCGCCTCGCCGTAGCGATAGATGACTTCGGCGAAGAACTTCGTCGTGTGCCGCCCGAGATTAAATCCTAGCAGGCCGTACACCCCGAAGGTGTTGTCGAGCTTGCCATCGTTGAGATGGTTGTAAAAGAACGTTCCACCGGCGCCGACATAGGGTCTGAACGAGCCCGAGGTGTTGAAGAGATAGCGCGCGCCGAAATCCCATGGGATCACCTGGAGCTTGTCGGTTTGCCCCGCGATGGTGTCGACGTTGTTGACGGTCGGAAACCACGTCCCACTGAGGTCACCGACCCAGTTATGGCCGCCGAAAGTGAGGCGTCCGCCTAAGCCCAGGGACTCCGCGTCATCGCTCAGCTGCGCGTAGGAGCCAAAAAGGCTGAAGCCGCCGCCGGCCCACGCCGGGGCCGCCAGGATACAGATTGCAAGAACCAGAAGAGCCTTTCGCATGCATACCTCCAAAGATAGACGTCGCTTTTACAATCGATATTCGACGATCAACTCCCTCATATTGTACCAATACCCCGAGATCCGGACAGGAATCACAGTGTTTCTTGCCGCCAATCCCCCCAATGATTGCTCGGTTGAACGATCACGAAAGTATATCGATTCCCAGTTAAATATTGATACACTCCCGCTCCACAGCATCATGTTGGAGAATCGGAAGGAGGTAACGAATGGACGTCGTATTGCTCGCACGATTGCAGTTCGCAATCGTCACGGTCTACCACTTTTTCTTCGTGCCACTGACCCTGGGTCTGTCAGTCCTGATAGCGATCATGGAGACCATCTATGTTCGCACGGGGGACGAGACCTACAAGAAGATGACCAAGTTCTGGGGCAAGCTCTTCCTCATCAA
>CAYPBC010000040.1:0-10345 GCA_964408845.1 uncultured Thermoanaerobaculia bacterium | reverse complement strand
GATATTGTCCTCGTGGGTCACCAGGAGGATGGTGTTCCCGTCGGCGTGCAGGTCGTCGAAGACCTCCATGATCTCCGCGCCGGTCGCGCTGTCGAGGTTGCCGGTCGGTTCGTCCGCGAGGAGGATGCTCGGCTGGTTGACCAGGGCGCGCGCGATGGCCACCCGCTGCCTCTGACCGCCGGACAGCTCATTGGGCCGATGGCTCATGCGGTCCGCGAGACCAACCCTGGCGATCGCCTCCTCGGCCAACTTTCTGCGCCGCGCGGGACGCATCCCGGCGTAGATGAGCGGCAGCTCGACGTTGTGGAACACGTCCGATCGTGCGAGCAGATTGAAGGTCTGGAAGACGAACCCGATCTTCTCGTTGCGGATCTCGGCCAGAGCATCCTCATCCAGAGCACCGACATCCGCACCGTCGAGCAGATAGGTGCCGGATGTCGGCACGTCGAGGCAACCGATGATGTTCATCAGCGTCGACTTGCCCGAGCCCGAGGGTCCCATGATCGCCACGTACTCGTTCTGGTCGATGTCGAACGAGACCCCCCGCAGGGCACGCACACCCACCGAGTTCATTTCGTAGGTTTTTTCGACCGATGACAGCTGGAGTCCCATGACATCAACCCTCTCCTTCTTCACTGCTGCCAATCGTCACAATCGACCCGTCCTTGAGATCCCTGCTGATCGCCCGGTAGTTGCCGATCACGACCTGGTCTTCGTCACCGAGCCCATCGAGCACCTCGATGTGAGTCTCGTTCTGAATACCGGTCTTCACCTGCCTCGCCTCGGCGCGGCCGTCGGCGACAATCCACACGATCTCCACGAATCCCTCCGAGTCGGGCACGAAGCGGGCTTCCTCCTCACCCTCGCCGGCCGGCTCGGCGCCGAGCTGCTCGATGGTCCGAACCGCGACGCTCTGGATTGGCACGCTGAGGCAGTCCTCGCAGACCTTGGTCACGATATCGGCCGAGGCCGTCATCCCGGGGCGGAGCTCCGCCACCGGATCGATGATTGCCACCTTGACCTCGAACTCGGTCTTCTCGTCGGTGGTGCCCGCACCTGAAGACTTAGCACTGTTGGCAATTTCCGTGACCCGGCCCTTGAGCTTGACATCCGGCAGGGCGTCGACCTCGATCTCCGCCTCGTCACCGATCGAAACCGACACGATGTCGTTCTCGTCGATGTCCACCAGCGCTTCCATACCCTCGAGGTTCGAGACCTCCATGATCACGTCCTCCTGGAACTGTGAACCGAGGGCGATTTCGCCGACCTCCTTGTTGAGCCTGCTCACCGTACCCGCCATCGGCGAGTAGATGGTGGTCTTGGCGAGGTCGTCGCGGGCCTGGCGAAGGGCCGCCCGGGCCTGGCCTCCCTGGTCAAGAGTGGATTGGTAGCGGGCTTTCTCGACCTCCGCGGACGCGTACACACTGTCGAGAACCGACTGCGACTCGAGGTTGCGGTTGAAGAGCTCCTTCGTACGCTCGTAGTCCTTCTCCGCCTTGATCATGTTTTCGCGGGCCAGGTTGGCGTTCGCCTGGGCGGCCGACAGATTGGCCTCCGCGCTCTCGACGGCCGCCAGGTAGCGCTCGCTGTCGAGCTCTACAAGCAATGTCCCCTGTTCGACCCACTGGCCTTCTTCGACGTCGAGGCGCGTGATCTTGGCGCTGACATCGGCCGAGATATTGACCTGGATCATCGGCTGGACCTTGCCGGTGGCGTTCACGGTCTGTACGACATACCGCCTTGCCACGCCCTCGGTCTCGACCTCGATCCCCTCGACGCCCCGGTTCCGCGAGGCCAGCGTCATACCAGCGATCACCACAACCGCTATGACCGGCAACCCTATCAGCAATGCCTTTTTCATTTTCTTACCCCACTCATTGTGTTATTCCCAGGATCTCGATTTGCAACCCTCGTCTGTTGTTTACGTCGGCGAGTCGAGGAGGTTGCGTCCTGGCCCGTTCCCAATCAGAGACTCCGGTGGGAACTGCGTAGTTCTCGATGCAGAAACGAGCGGTTTTTGGACAAGTTCAAGGAAGGCAAGGATTTCCGCGGCTTGTACTCGAGTACGCCGCACAAGGGAATCCGCAGTCTGACGACGAAATTGCCAAAAAGCGCCGTTTCTGGACGAGAACTGGCCCGCTCTCTCGGGGGTTTTTTGCCCATGCTGAAGGCGGTGTACGACCAGCGCTGGGCGGAAGGAGGCATGGGTTAGAATACCCTCGCGCCCTGAGGGCGATATTCATAAGGAGATTTACCATGCATTTTTCGAAATCCGTCCGCAACCTCGTGACCGCGATGTTCTGTGGCGCTCTTCTGATCGGTCTGGCCCCAGTCTCGGGCGCCGAGGAAGGCACTGCGGCGCCCAACCCCGCACTGCTCGACCCGAGCCTGGCCACGGCAAAGGCACCCGACAGCTACAAGGTCGCGATGGAGACCACAGCCGGCAACTTCGTCATTGAGGTCCACCGCGACTGGGCGCCGCATGGAGCAGACCGCTTTTACAACCTGGTCAAGATCGGCTACCTCAACGACGTCTCCTTCTTCCGGGTGATCAAGGGTTTTATGGCCCAGGCCGGGATGAACGGCGATCCCGCGGTCTCCAAGGTTTGGCTCCAGGCGAGGATACCCGTTGACCCGGTCAAAAAATCCAATACCAAGGGCATGGTGACCTTCGCCATGGGCGCCCAGCCCGACACCCGCACCGCCCAGTTCTTTATCAACTACGGTGACAACAGCTTTCTCGACGCCTCCGGCTTTGCGCCGTTTGGAAAGGTGGTTGAGGGTTTCGACTCGGTCAAGGCGCTGTACAACGGGTACGGCGAGGGAGCGCCGCGCGGCAAGGGCCCCTCTCAGGGCAAACTCTTCAGCGGCGGCAACGTCTATCTCAAGGGCGATTTCCCAAAGCTGGACTACATCGTCACGGCATCGATCGTTGAGTGATGCAGGGTACAGGGCACAGGGATCATTGTGGGCCTTGTACCCTGAACCCTGAACCCTGAACCCCGGACCCTGAACCCTGGACCCTGGACCCTGTGGAGGGCCGGGCGGCGAAAATCCAGGCTATAGTCGTCCGAGACGGAGACAATGACAACTGACGACTCCACGCGTGACCCGCTGGATCGGGCGGCCGAGGCCGAACGGGTTCTTCAGCTGGCGGCGGAGCGCGGCTACATTTCGGAGGCCGAGGCCGAGTCGACCATTGCCGAGGTTCGTGCGCGGCTCGAGGCCGCCGGGCTGTACGACCTCGACGATCCGTCGATACAGATCGTGTTGCCCGACCATCTGTTCGAGGACGATACCCTCGCCCAACTCGCGCGCGAGCTCGGTTTCGACGACGACGATTGGGTGCCTGGATACCGTGCCACCGGGGGAGACAATGCCCGGATCCACACCACCGGCGATCCATTCGAGGTCTTCCCGGTCTCGAATTGGGATCGCTACGAGTTCGTGGAGTTCATAGGGCGCGGCGGGATGGGCGACGTATTCAAGGCCCGCGACTCGCGCCTCGGCCGTCACGTAGCTCTCAAGTTTCTGCGCAGGGACGACCCCGAGCAGGTCGCTCGCTTCCTCCGCGAGGCCCAGGTTCAGGCCAAGGTGGACCACGAAAATCTGTGCCCGGTGTACGAGGTCGGCGAGATTGAGGGGCTGTCCTACATCGCCATGCAGTACATCGCGGGCGGTTCGATCAAGGAGATAGCCGATCTCCCAGATCTGCGCGAGAAGGCGTCGATCATGGTCGATGTGGCCGACGCGTTGCACGCCGCCCATCAGGCCGGTCTCATCCACCGCGACATCAAGCCTGCCAATATTCTGGTCGAACGCAATCCCGACGGTAGCTGGCACCCCTACGTGGTCGATTTCGGTATTGCTCGCGAGGTGGACACACCCCACCAACTCACGGTTTCCGGGATGGTCCTCGGCACGCCTGCATTCTGCGCGCCGGAGCAGGTGCGGGGAGAATCCTCCAAGCTTGACCGGCGAACCGACGTCTACGGACTGGGTGCGACGCTGTACTGGTTTCTGACCGGGCAGAGCCCGTACACCGGTGGGTATCCAGAGATCATGACCGGCATCGCCGAGAGGGACCCAATCCCACCCCACCGCATCGATCGGTCGATCCCTGTAGATCTCGAGACCATCGTCCTCAAGTGCATCGAGAAGGAGCAAGACCGCCGCTACGCCACCGCCCGCGAGGCCTCCGAAGACCTTCGCCGGTTCCTCAACAATGAGGCCATCGAGGCCAGGCGAGCAGGTCTGTTCTACAAGCTGGGTAAGAGGGTCCGAAAGCACCCCGGGCTGGTCGCCTCGGCGATCGTAGTCGTCCTCGCCTTCGCCGCGCTCGGTCTTTGGAGCCTTCGCACGAACCTCCGAACTCGGCGCCAGGCGGTCATCGCGCAGCACCTGACCGAGCAGGCCAAGGAGATCGAAGGCATGGCCCGGGTGTCGGCGATGATGCCCCTGCACGACCGGACATCCGAAGGGGAGGTCATCCGTGAACGGATGCGGCGGATCGAGGAGGAAATGACACGGCTCGGCGCCATCGGCGCCGGACCCGGCCACTATGCGCTCGGCCGCGGCTTTCTGGCCCTCCAGGACTCGGAAAACGCTCGGCTGCACCTGGAGATAGCAATCGACGAGGGATACACCGGACCGGGCGTATCCTACGCCCTCGGAATGGTCCTCGGCCGCATGTACCGGCGTGAACTCGACCTCGCGCGACGGATCGAGAATCCCGAGTTGCGCCGCGCCCGCATCGATGAGATCGAAAGAGAACTGCGTGACCCAGCCCTCTCTCACCTTCGCTCTGGGAGCGTTTCGTCAATCGAGGGCGCCGGCTATGCCGAAGCCTTGATCGCCTTTTACGGCGGCCACCTCGATCGGGCCCTCACCGCGACCCAACAAGCCTTCGACAACGAGGAGTGGCTGTACGACGCCAAACGCCTCGAGGGCGACATCCTGCTCGAGATGGGGGCCAAAGAACGGATGCGCGGCGATGCCGAAAACGCCTTGGCCGTCCTATACGAGGCCGGAGAGGCCTTCGCCCTGGCATCCACGATCGCGCGTTCCGATCCGAGTGTGCACGAGAGCGAGTGTGCGCGCTGGACTCAGATCCTCGAGATCAGGAGCCGGCGAGGCGCCCCCGTCATCGACGCGTTCGACAACGCCGTCGAGGCATGCGGCCGTTCGCTGGAGATCGATCCGCAACGGGCCGCGGTCCACGAACGGCTGTCCCACCTCTACTGGCGCTGGGCCGACATCGTCAACGATCGCGGCGGCGACGCCGCGCCTTTTCTCGCCCAATCCATCACCGCCGCTGACCGCGCCATCGCGCTCGATCCCGACAGCAGCGCGGCCTACGCGACCCGCGGCGGCGCCCTGACGGTTGCGGCACTTGAAGAGCTGGCCAGCGGGAACGACCCCCGACAGACCCTCGAGCGTTCGGTGGCGAGTTTCGAAAAAGCCATCGCGATCGATCCGGGAGCGGTGCTCGCACACGACGATCTAGGCTATGCATGGGAGCGGCTCGCCCTGTACGAGATGGGCATCGGCCTCGATCCCCGGCCAACCCTCGACCGCGCCGTCGCCGCTTTCCGCCGTGCCATCGCCTTGAACCCAGCCTATGCCAACGCTCACAACAACTCAGGCATCACCCTGTGGCGCCGCGCCCTGTATGAGCTACGCACCGGCGCTGATCCCGGTGCGACCCTCGACGAGGCCGACGCAGCATTCGATCATGCCATCGAACGCAATCCAAACTACGCCTACGCCTTCGCGAACCGCGGTCTTGCCGGCCGGACAGCGGCGATGTACCGCCTCGACGCCGGAGAGGACCCCTCGCAGGATATCGAACGGGCCCGCGCTGATCTCGACCGCGCCCTCTCCCTCAACCCGCAAATTTTCTGGGCCTATCCCGAGGAGGCCGCGGTCGAAATCCTGGCCGCACGCTGGGCCATGAGGAACGGCGTATCACCCCGACCCTACTTCGCGGCCGCCGCGGCTGCCGCTGAAAAGGCCATCGCCGCAAACTCCCAAAACCCAGTCGCCTACCAGAGCGCCGCCGAAGTGCACCGGTGGCACGCCGAGTGGCGCCTCGCGCAGGGCCAGTCGGTGCGCGCCGATCTCATCGAGGGGCAGCGGCTGATCGAACGAGCCTTGCAGCGGAACCCGGGGTTCGCCAACGCCATGGTCACCGACGCGGCCCTCAAGACGATCCAGGCCGAGTCCGAGCCCGACCCCCGCATCCGCAGTGCGCTGTCGTCCGACGCCGCTTCCAGCCTGCAAAAGGCCCTCGAGGCGAACCCCCTCCTCGCACATGAGACCAGGGAACTCAACGATCGGATCCGGGAGATATCCGGGGGTGCCAGGCTTTAGGACCTTGGGAAGTTGCAGAATGAACGTTCTAGAATGTTAAGTCTATGAGATCCTGGACGCCAAATGACAATGATACGTGCTGGGCAACTTCCCAAGATTCTAAAGCCCGGCACCGTGGAGGCATCTTGAAGAAACGAATAAAGCTGATCGTGATCGCGCTCGCCATGGTGTCGTTCGCCGGTTCCAATATGAAGGCGTATATCATCGGATACGACCAGAACACCGACTTCAGTGCCATCAAAACCTTCGCTTACTACGAGCCCCTCAAGGACTCCGTCGCCGAATCGGCCCCCCATGTGCACGAGATGATCAAGTATTTGCTCATCATTCACCTCAAGGACAGCGGCCTCGAACAGGTCAAAGAGAACCCGGATATCTACGTCACCTATCACACCAGTTCCAGCGAATCGATGCGGATGAACGTCACGATGTACTCGTACAGCTACAGCGCGGGTTGGTGGTGGAGCCCGCTGTGGGGCAGCGGCATGGACATCACCGGCTTCAGCCAGGGCAACCTGGTCGTCGACCTCTGGAGGGCCACCACCGAGGAGCTGATCTGGCGCGGCGCGGCGGTCGGTGTGGTTCCCGACGATCCCACCCCCAAGAAGGCGCAGAAGACGATCGAGCAGGCGCTCAACGCCATCAGCAAGGAGTGGCGCAAGCAGCGTTCAAAGGCGGAACAATAGGTACAGGGTTCAGGGTCTAGGGCGCAGGGTTCAGGGGTTCCTGTGCTCTAAACCCTGCACCCTTTTCCGCTTCCCCAACAAACCGTCTGAGCGCGTCAAAGTAGGTGTTGCCGCCGACAAGCCATGTCTCGTTATGGCCGGCACCGAGAACCTCATGGAAGCGCTTGGGTTCAGGCGCTGCCTCGAAGAGCTTCCGCCCGAGAGCGTACGGCACCACTCGATCCACCTTCGAGTGAATGAAGAGCTTAGGACACGAGATTGTCCGGATCTTGGCCAGCGAGTTCATTCTGGTGCGAATCATGAACTTCGGTACGAACGGGTAGTGCTTTCCTGCCATGTCGGGTATGGATGTGAAGCTCGACTCGACGATGAGGCCGGCGGGTTCGACCTCGGTCGCGAGATCGATGGCCACTGCGCCACCCAGCGACTTGCCGAAGATCACGATTCGATCCGGCGGCAGACCCTCCTCCACCGTGAGATGGCGCCACGCCGCGCGCGCGTCCAGATAGAGACCGTCTTCGGACGGCCGTCCCTCGCTGCGTCCGTAGCCTCGGTAGCCGACCATGAAGACCCGCGCCGGGACCCGGGTCACGAGCTCAAAGAGCAGCTCCGCGCGATGGCTGAGATTGCCGGCGTTGCCGTGAAAGAACAGGAGCACCCGATCGTCATCGCCGCCGCCGACCCGGCGGATCCACCAACCATGCAGCCGCACACCATCCTCGGCTGAAAAAAATCGATCCTCGATGACGCACCCCGACCCGCGTGCCACCGCCTCGGTATCCCAGAAACCGTCCGGGTACCGGGTGGGGAAGAAGATCAGGGATCGTTCGAAGAGCGCCATGAGCAGGATCATGGTAGCGAAACCAACGACCACAAACGCGATTCGCTTCGCTGTCATTCTGAGCTATCCAGAATGTGCAATGGACGACAACCCGATCCGGCCGTGGCTGCCGAAGAGCCCCGAAGGGGCGTCAGATCCATAGCCTGGGGCGTCAGCCCCAGGAAATCGGACAGGATTATTCCCCAAGCCCTGAAGGGGCGACAGAACCTGGCTTCGGCGTAAGCCGCGGCCATTGGCTTCCAATTGTCTGTCGCCGCTTCGCGGCTTTGCTTCTTTTCTCGATGTGATCCTGGGGCTGACGCCCCAGGCTATGAGTATTCCGCCGCTTCGCGGCTGGCACCCCACATTTACCTCCCAAAGGCAGCGGCCCTCGGGATGACATATTGGGCTTTCATTGCCCACAGGTGAAGCTCTCGCGGTTGCGCTCGAACCACTTCTTCGGGCTCGTGATGTGGAGCGTTTCCTTTTTGTCGTGCAGCTCGGCCGCCACCGCGAGAATCCCGTATTTGGCGTGGACCAAGCCGTGGAGCTCGCCCCGCTGGATGCAGAGGTCGGCCCTGACATACGCCTTACCCCCGTCGACATCGAGGTCGGTCAATGCAATCAGCCCTTCTCCCAATTGGACGTGCCCGCCGCCTGAGAGGTCGTCGGTCTTGAGCCGGCGGTCCATCTTGTCCGCCTTTTTTTGAGTCTTGGCGAAGAGTGCGAAGACCGGCGCCGCGCTCTCCGCCTCGATACTGAAGTCCGCCTCGCCGGAAGTCGGTCGAGCGAGAGTGATCCGCCCCGCCGGGATTTCGACTACCCCCCACCATTCCGGGTTCTCGCCTTCGGCTTCGCCGACGAATGCGCCGGCGTTGCGCAGCTCGACCCGCGTCCCGGATGGATCGAAGACCTTCTTTTCGAGATCCAGGATCTTGACCCGGCCGATGGCCTTGATATCCCCCACCACCTCCTTGTCGTCTATCTCAATCACCAGGTCTTCGGCCGTGAGATGGGCCTCGGCGCTGCCTCCCCCCGTCCTCTCGAGGATCTCCACGTGGCTCTTGACCCGCCCCTTCCCGGACACGATTCGAATACCTCCCGTGCTCGGGAAGTTCCGGTTGTACACCGTCATGTCCGGCACCAGGACCTCTGGCATATCGATGATGACGTCGGACTGCAGACCCTTTTCCCCGAGCCTGAGTCCCTCAGCCCCGCGCACGCTCACTACCAGATCCTTGCCTTCGAGGTAGGGGCTCTCGTCCCCGCGGACCGCCAGCGAGTAGCTCTCGAAATGGAAGTTGAGCAGCTCGTGCACCGTCGTGTCGGCAGCGCGGAATCCGAGGATCCGCCCGGTCCCCTCGGCGCGATACCCGAGGTAGTCGACGATGTAGGTCGCCTCCTCGGTGGCCAACCGGCTCTTGGGTTCCACCACTCCCCGCGTCAGCCACAGGTCTGCGTCGATCCTTCCCGAACCGCCACCGAACGACACCGACTTCGTACTCTGGAGAAGGACGTTGAGGAAGGCGAGATCGGCAACCTCGCCGCCGACTCGGATCCGGGCAACGAGAAACGGGAGCAGGCTTTCGCCTCGATGCTCGCTCGGCACGAAGCGGTCAATCGATGCCCGCATGTTGATTAGGAGGCCGGTGGCGAGCGTCTCCTCGCCAAATCGGATCGTCCCGGATTCTACCTTGAGCGATGCACCCTTCATCCTGAGGGGACCGCGGGCGCGAGTGGAGAAACTACCACCCGCCCGCATCGGGCCATCGAGCGCCATCTCGCCGATTCTCATCGACCGGATCCCGCCTGCCCGCGCGAAGCTGATGCGGATTTCCATCCCCGGCTTCGTCTTCTTTTTGCGCGGCAGCACCGTGTCGGCGGTACCGAGCACGAAGTCGATGCCCCGCGCCCGCGGCGCAACGATGTGAACCGTCTTGAATGGGAGGGCGAACAGATTGAAAAACGCCCGGCCGCGGTCGACTTCCAGGGACCACACTGTCCCCCGGGTGTGCTTCCAGAGCTTGAATCCGCGAACGTGAATCAGCCCCGGAACCACCGTCCAGGCGCTCTCCCAGCTGATCTTCGTGCGTTCCGGGTGTGGCGTCACGAGCCGTGGCAGGAGGTCGGAGTTGATTAAGAGATTCACCCCAACCACATACCCAACCCAAAGCACGAGACACACTGCCAATGCTCTGCGGGCGCGCGGCGTGCGAAGACGAACAGTGAAATCTCGAATGTTCATGTCTCCCCACCTTTCCGTGACGGCCATGGGATCACCCGCGACATTATAAGGTCGAACCAGGATGGGTGATGAGCCACACAGGCCGAAGCCCGACCTCCAGGCGGCCAAGGCCCTGCGGCTCGCGTTTGGAAACGCCGTGGCCGCAGGTGGGTTACCCAACTGGAAAAGGCTGGTGAAAAATGTGGTGGCGGGGCTAGGAGGACTCGAACCTCCGACCTTGAG
>CAYPBC010000039.1:0-10486 GCA_964408845.1 uncultured Thermoanaerobaculia bacterium | reverse complement strand
CGACGAGTCGGAGAACCCACAGAACGACTGAAGACTGCCACCCTCGCCGAGGGTGTTCAACGCCTGACAATGAAGCGGCGCCGCCGTGCCTGAGGCGCGGCGGCGTCGCCATTTCGAGGAGAAAATCATGTCATTCCTGGTTACCAAATCCGCGCCGGATTTTACCGCGACCGCGGTCCTTGCCGACAACAGCTTCGATGAGGACTTCACGCTCTCGTCCCTTCACGGGAAATATGTCGTGTTGTTCTTCTACCCGCTGGATTTTACCTTTGTGTGTCCGACCGAAATCCTCGCATTTGATGAAGCTCTCGAAGATTTTCGGAGCCGCGACGCGGAAATAGTCGGTGTCTCGGTGGACTCTCACTACACCCACGCGGCCTGGAAACGAACCCACGTGGACGATGGGGGGATCGGTCCGATCCGCTATCCGCTCGTATCGGACCTCAACAAAGAAATCGCCCGCAACTACGGCGTTCTCCTCGAAGACGGGATCGCTCTGCGCGGTTTGTTTCTGATCGACCGGGAAGGCGTTGTGCGACACGCTCTGGTCAACGACCTGCCCCTCGGCAGGAGTGTGGCCGAGGCCCTGCGCGTGCTCGACGCCCTGCGTTTTCACGAGCTCCGGGGCGACGTCTGCCCCGCAAACTGGAGCGAAGGCGACGAGGGGATTGCCGAGTCCCAGGAAGGGATCGTCGACTATCTGTCGAAGTACGCCGCCGACAGAGATTGACGGTGTCTCTCCGGGGCGCCACGTACACATTCATCATGCATGGGTGGCACCCTACCTTCCTTCAACCGACCAGTTCACCGCCACCCTACCCGCCATGATCGGGAATCCTCGAGCTCCCGCCAGTGGATCTCCCGCAACCGCTGGGTCAGCACCGCCTCGATGACGAGACGGTCCGTCGGGGTGCCATCGTCATCACGGACCCAGTCGACGACGAGGAAGTGCTTTTCTCTATCGATCGGAGATACTGCCGTCCACTTGGACATCGGCAGCTTCTTTCGGTTGACCGGATTGCGGACCCGCCCTGTCACCGTGTCGTTTCCTGATCGGCGACCGCCGGATAGGCCCTGACGGACTCGATGTCGATGCGAAACCGGCCCTCCTGTCGGCTGATGATCAGACCAAAGGTCGCGATCCGGCTCGGATCGAGCTGTGGATGATCCCGGACCACCCGTCCGCGATAGACGGGGATGAAGTCAATAAACGGGACGGAGATTTCGGTCCATTCTCCTGCCGGCGGTTCGATCTGGACCTGGTAGCTCACCCCGTCGAACGAAGCGTCGGTCTTGAGCCGAAAGCCGTAGCGCTTGCCGTCGCCTCGAACCCGGAGAACGAGACCCTCGAAGGCCGAGAGATCGTGCACGACGGCCGGCGAACGAACCGAAGAGAACCCGCCGTTGTTGTCGAAGGACACCGTGCCCTGAAAGGTGGCGTAGCCATCGCCCGCGGACATTCCGCCCGAGGAAACACCGCCCATCACCCCGTCGTTGATGTGCGGCCAAATCACGTCTCCTCTAGAAAAGTCGATGATCGTCATGAGTCCATTCTCCCGGGTTTCGGCGGCAGTTGTCACCGAAATCGCCAATAGCACGAGCACCAGCGCGCGGCGTCGCATCAGTTGCCAGCCGCAGCATCCCGCGGCCGCATCAGGGTGTGGGCGACGAACCACTCGTCGCCGCCACAGTACCGGAAGAGCTCGGAACAAGCCATGAAGAACATCCGCCAGCGGGCGAACCAACGCTCGGAATCGTCGCCATAGGTTTGAGCGAAGACCGGCAGAAGACGTTCCCGATTGCGGTCCATCTCCGCCAACCACGCCTCCAGCGTCAGGCTGTAGTGGAGGCCGCCGACGCGCCACTGATCGACGACCTGGAGGTGATCGTCGCAGCGCAGCGGCAGGTCCTGTGACGGCATGATGCCGCCGGTGAAGAAATGGCGCGCCATCCAGTCGCCCGCGCTTTCGTCGCTGTAAAGATATGCATAGCGCTGGTGGCAAAAAACGTGTTGGAAGAATGCGCCGTCTGGGCGCAGCCACCCGGCCACCCTCTCGAAGAGCCGTGCCCAGTTCCGCATGTGCTCGAACATCTCCACCGACACCACCCGGTCGAAATTTCGGTCGGTGCCGAAGTCGTTCATGTCGGCGGTGACGACCTCGAGCCGGTCAAGGGCCTCGGAAGGGCACCGTGCGCGGATGAACTCCGCCTGAGTGCGCGAGTTGGACACCGCGAGCACCCGGCACCGCGGATAGTGGCGGACAACCCACATCGAGAACGATCCCCAGCCACAGCCCAGATCGAGCACGTCCATGCCGTCCTCAACTCCCGCGCGTTTGCAGGTCAGCTCGAGCATGCGTTCCTCGGCATCGGCGAGATTGCGGGCGTCGTCGCTCCAGAAGCAGCTCGAGTACTTGAGGTACGGTCCGAGCACCGCGGCGAAGAACTCCGATGGCAACTCATAGTGCTGCTTGTTGGCGTCGGTGGTGGCCACGGCCACCGGCTCCGACCGCATCTCGTCGGCGAACGCCTGAGTGCTCGGGTCATTACGACGGTTGTCCTTGCGCCGTTCCTGCCGCAGCCGCTGACCGAGTAGACGACGCATTCCCACCCGGACCAATGGATCCGGCAGGACCCGCCGTTCGGCGAGATCGATGACCCAGCTCATCGTCCACCCCGTCCGCTGCGGGCAAGAGACAGCTGGAGCACGCCGATCTGTTGGTCGCGGAAGGCCGCTTCGCAGGTCGCCATGTAGAAATCCCACATCCGCATGAATCGATCGTCGAATCCGAGGGCTCGCAACCGTTCCTCCTGTGACCAAAATTGCGATCGCCATAGCTTCAAGGTGGTGGCGTAGTCGTCGGCCAGGTTGTCCAACCGGTCGATCACGAGCCCGGTCTTTTTGGCGAGCGAGCCCTGGATCGCCCCGAGCGACGGCAGGTGGCCGCCGGGGAAGATATAGGCCCGGATCCAATCGGTGCCGCGCCGATACCGGTCGTAAACCTGGTCCGGAATGGTGATGGTCTGCAGCGCCATCCGCCCGCCGGGCCGCAAAACACGGTCGCAGGTCGCGAAGAACCCGTCGAGGAAACGATGTCCAACCGCCTCGAGCATTTCGATGGAGATCACCGCGTGGAACTTCGCATCGACATCTCGGTAGTCCACCACTCTGATGTCGACCCGGTTCTCGAGCCCCGCATCGATCATTCGGCGGCGGGCAAAGGACGCCTGTTCTTCTGAAAGTGTGATACCGGTGACCCGACATCCGAGCTCACCGGCCGCGTATTCGGCAAAGCCACCCCAGCCGCAGCCGATCTCGAGCACGTCGTGTCCGGGCTGAAGACCGGCCCAGCCGGCGAGCCGCTGGTATTTCCGGCGCTGCGCCGCCTCCAGATCGAGACCGGGGCGGTCGAAGAGCGCCGACGAATAGGTCATGGACGGGTCGAGGAAGAGCGCGTAGAGCTCGTTGGAGAGATCATAGTGTGCGTGGATGTTGCGACGGGCCTGAGCCCGTGTGTTGCTTTTCAAGAGGTGGGTCAGCCGATCACGGAAACGGCCGATCGCACCGAAAACGTCCGGCGGCGCGAGCTCCGATTCGTTGTCCAGGAAAATGCGGGACAACCCCACCAGATTGGAGCTCGACCAATCACCGTCGACAAAGGACTCTCCGGCGCCGACATCCGCGCGGCGCAGCAGCTTCGAAAAGAACCGCCAGCGGTGGATCTCGAGCTTCACGACCTCCGCAGCCCCGCCGTCGCTGCCGGCGAAGGTGTGGTGCGACCCGTCCGGCAGCCGGACGATCAGGTGGCCGCGCCGGATTCGTGCGAGGCGACCCAGAACTATCCGTGCGGCCAATGGCAGCGAGCGCCGCTGCGTACGGTCGGCTTCCCCGGGAATGCCGGCGCCGACACCAACTGCCCCCAGGTCCAAGGGTTCCGCCTGCTCACTTTGGTGTTTCAACTCAGCCACGACGCGTCCTCCATGCCCCCGCGGGGGCCTCCGGCTTCGAGAAGAACGGCGCCTTCTTGAGCCACAGGCGCGCTGCCTGGTAGTGGATCAGGGTCAGGGTCCACAGACCCAGATGGGGATGGCGCGCAACGGTCTTCAGCAGCGAGCTCGAGTCCAGCTCGCGGCGTTGAACCGACAGGGTGGTGTCGAAGACCCGGCCGCCGTCCCTCAGAACATCGATGTGTGCGGTCATCCGCTTCCCCGGTTCGTTGATGCGAAATTGATAGCGACCGTCCACAGGCTGGAACGGCGACACGTGGAAGCGCTTGTCCTCCTCGTGGCGGACATGTGAACCATCGGCATCGAGGAGATAGCAGTAGGTCTCACCAAATGTATTGTTGACCTCGGCCACCGAGTGGCGCAGTCGTTCCGCGGCGTCGCGGATGAAGTAGAACGACACCGGGTTGAAGACGTGACCCAGGATTCTCAGGTGGGTGAGCAGCTGGACACGGCCGAGCTGGTAATCGACGCCTCGGTTTCCGAGCCAGGTTTCAAGCTTTTCGCGGACCGGCTTCCGCTCTGGGCCCATGTGGTCGCGATCGTCAAAACCCGTCAGGTTCAACCCATTGTGCGAAAAGAACCTCAGCTCGCGATCGAGCTCCTGGAGCTCGTCCAGATCGACGAGGGCGTACCATACCGGGTAGTTGAACTCGTGTGCGGGACGACCCAGGCGACGGTGCCGGACCCGCCCGAGGAAGAGCGCCGACTCCGACATCAGAAGGCCACGCCGAGATCGTCGGCGACCGCCACGGCCGAGGCCAACCCGTCTTCGTGGAAGCCGTTGCCGAAGTACGCACCGCAGAAGTGGGTCCGGTTTCGACCGTTGATCCGCGGCAGCTCACTCTGGGTCTCCACGCTCTGACGGGTAAAGATCGGATGGCTATAGGACATGCGGCGAATCACCGCCTCGAGGACCGGCTCGGTTTCGGGGTTGAGAGAAACCAGGTACTCGCGATCCTCGTCGAACCCCTGCAGCCGGTTGAGGTGGTAGGTCAAGGACGCGCTGTCGCGGCTCCCGTCGGTCATCAGGTAGTTCCATGACGCCCAGGCTGCCCGGCGACGGGGCATCAAAGCGGTATCGGTGTGGAGCCAGGTGTCGTTGACGGAGTAACGCCACCGGCCAAGGAGCTCAGCCTCCTCCGGCGACGGCTCGGCAAGCATTGCCAGCGCCTGGTCAGCGTGGGCGGCGATGACGACGTGGTCGAAGCGGTGCCGCGATCCGTCGTCGAGAACGAGCTCGACCTCATCACCGCTGCGATGGATCCGTTCCACTCCGTTGCCGAGGTGGACCCGGTCGTCGAGGGGGCGTGTCAGAGGAGCGATATAGCTGTGGCTGCCACCGACCACCGTCCGCCACTCGGGCTGGCCTGTGACCTGGAGCAGGCCGTGGTTGTCGAGGAAACGCAGCAGCGGATCTCGCGGGTAGTCGGCCGCGAGCTCGGTGCCCGAGGACCAGATCGCTGAGACCATGGGCATCAGGTAGTAGCGGGCGAAGGTTTGAGAAAAACGCTCCCCGGAAAGAAACTGGGCGATCGTGACTTCTGGATCTCCAGCGCCGGCGAGAATCCGGCGACCCCGTCGACCGAATCGGACGACATCGACGAGCATCTTCAGATAGGCGGCCGACAGCAGAAGCGATGGGTCGGCAAAGAGCCCACGTAGGCTGTGTGATGCGTATTCGATGTCCGGGTCGAGACAACTGACCGAGAAGGACATCTCGCTCGTTTGTGTCTCTACCGACAGTTCGTTGAAGAGCCGAGTCAGGAGAGGGTAAGTCTTCTCGTTGAAAACGATGAAGCCGGTGTCGAGGGGAAGGTCGCGGCCGTCGAGATCGTGCACCACCGTGTGCGTGTGACCGCCCGGACGCGACCGCTTTTCGAAGACGTGAACGTCGTGCTTGCGGTTGAGCAACCACGCTGCTCCCAGACCAGAAATCCCACACCCGACCACGGCCACCTTCATCGTCGTCCCTTTCACGGACCGCATGACTCACTGGTCTACCGGTCAGTTTTCACTCGCTTGAACCCATTTTCAGTCAAGATAAATTCCAAAAAATACAGTCATAAACGTGATTTTGAGCAAAGGAAAAAGGTCATTTCAGCCGGCACTCGCCCACGAGCTCATGTCGGCCGGAAATAGCAGGTGATCAAAATTCGCTGTATGGGGGACAGTCAGCGATGTCATCACCGGTTGAGACATCGAGGGAGCCACCCATGAGCACACGCACGACCATCGTTTTCGTTCTCGCCACCTGTGCGGGCGCCGCCCTCCTGCTGACGAGCAAACTCCCGGTCATGAATGTCCTATCGCTCCTCATCGCCGCTTTCACCGTGCTCTGGATGGTGAGCGTTGTGATCGACAACGCCAGCATCGTCGATGTTTTCTGGGGGCCGGGCTTTGTGCTCGTCGGCGTCGCCTCCCTGCTGAGTCTCCCGGGCGCTCCCATCGCCCGCGGCCTCCTCGTCGTCGGGCTGGCAACCATCTTGGCCGCGCGGCTGCCGCTGCACATCGGCGTTCGCAACGCCCGTGCAGGTGGGAACTTCCGATATCTGCAGACGACCGGGGACTGAGTGAAAAGGATCTTGAACACCACACTCGCTCGAGTGGTAATGAACTCAGAAGGGAAGCGCGATGAAGAGGATTCTCATACTGTTTGCCCATCCCCGCCCCGACCGGTCGGAAGTCAACATCGTCCTGGCCGACACGGCCCGCCGTCTGGAGGCGGTGACCCTCGTCGACCTGTATTCGGAGTACCCCACCTTCGAGATCGATGTTGAGCGTGAACAGCAAAGGCTCATCGAGCACGACGTCATGGTCTTTCAACATCCGGTCTACTGGTACTCCTGTCCTGCAATCCTCAAGGAGTGGCAGGACCTCGTGCTGGAACACGGATTCGCCTACGGCGCTGACGGGCGGGAGCTTGAAGGCAAGGTGTTCTTCAACGCCGTGACCTGCGGCGCCCGAAAGGAGGTTTACTCGCGGAGCGGCGGCTACAGTCACGAGCTGCGAGATTTCTTCATTCCGTTCGAGCAGACCGCGCTGCTCTGCAGGATGCGCTACCTGCCTCCTTTTGCCCTCTTCGCCGCCGGGCACGCGGTGGACGAGGACCGTCTGGAAGACCATGCCAACGATTATCTACGGCTGCTGACTGCGATTGCTGACGGGCGCCTGAATCTGGATCTGGCCGAGAGAAAGGAATCGCTTTCCGGCCAGCTGACGGATCTCATCGAGAAGGGCTCGGAGGTCGGGTGATGGCGCTATTACAGGGTGCGTTCGTTTACCTGGTTGCCATGGTCGTGGGGGTGCCGCTGGCCAAACGCCTCGGCCTGGGCTCGGTCCTCGGGTACCTTCTCGCCGGCATCTTCATCGGTCCGGTGTTGGGCATCGTGGGGGCCGAAACCGAGGAGGTCAAGCACTTTGCCGAGTTCGGCGTCGTCATGATGCTCTTCCTGGTCGGACTCGAGCTGCGCCCGAGCATGTTGTGGATGATGCGCGGTCGACTTCTCGGTCTCGGCGGTCTGCAGGTCGTGACGACCACCGCCCTGGTCACCGTGGGCGCACTGTATGCGGGTCTCGGGTGGCAGAGCGCTTTGGCGATCGGAATGATCCTATCGCTCTCGTCGACCGCCATCGTTCTGCAAACTCTCGAAGAAAAGGGATGGTTGAAATCGCCGCCGGGGCAGTCGGCGTTCTCGGTGCTGCTGTTCCAAGATATCGCGGTGATCCCGATGCTTGCGTTCCTGCCGCTGTTGGCGGTGAGTGCAGCCACCAACGCGAAATCAGGTACTCATCACGGCGGTGGGCTCGGCCATCTGCCCGGGTGGGTGCAGGGTATCGCGATCCTCGCCGCGATCGCGGCCATCATCATCGCCGGTCGCTACCTGATGCGACCGATCTTCCGATTCATCGCCAAAGCTCGCCTGCGCGAGATTTTCACCGCTGCAGCGCTCCTGCTGGTGGTCGGAGTCGCCCTGATCATGGACAGCATCGGTCTGTCGCCGGCACTCGGGACCTTTCTTGCAGGCGTCGTGCTTTCCGGCAGCGAGTACAGGCACGAGTTGGAGAGCGACATCGCACCCTTTAAGGGTCTGCTCCTCGGAGTCTTCTTCGTGTCGGTTGGCGCCGGAATCGACTTCAACCTCCTGCTTGAGCGACCCGATCTGATCTTCGGAATCGCGGCGGCGCTGGTCGCCGTCAAGCTCATCGTGCTTCTGGTTCTCGGACGCCTCTTCGGGTTGGCCGGCTCTGGACTCTGGCTCTTTTCGCTCGGTCTCGCGCAGGCTGGTGAGTTCGCCTTCGTCCTCTTCGGTTTTGCCGAGGGCGCTGGTGTCCTACCGGAGAGCCTGACCCAGATACTCGCCCTCTCGGTTGCGATGACCATGTTGTTGACCCCCCTTCTGTTTATCGTCTACGAGCGTGGGATCGCGCCGCGCGCGAAGGGTCAAGCAGACCGAGATGCGGATGAGATCGACGAGCGGGGGACCGCGATCATCGCCGGCGTCGGTCGCTTCGGGCAGATTGTCAACCGCATGTTGACGACCAACGGGCACAAGGTTGTCGTGCTCGACTACGATGCCGACGTGATCGACCTCACCCGTCGGTTCGGTGTCCGTTCCTACTATGGCGATGCGACGCGTCCGGATCTCCTCGAGGCAGCGGGAGCCGACGAAGCGGCTCTGCTCGTCGCCGCGCTCGACGACCGTGAGAAGCAGAATCAGCTTGTCGAACACGTTTCGCGCCACTATCCCCAATGCCGCATCATTGCCCGGGCCTTGGATCGCCACCACGTCTACGAGCTCGAGAAAGCCGGCGCCCACCATGTCGAGCGGGAGCTCTTTGAATCCGCACTCTGTGCCGGACGCCAAGCGCTGGTAGAGCTCGGGACTCATGCATTCAAGGCGGAGCGCCAGGCGCGCGGTTTTCGAAAGCATGACGCTCACAGTCTCGATGCACTGCGCGAGAACTGGCACGAGGGCGGTATGGACAGCCACTACATCGATGCCTCCCGTGCCCGGGCTGACCAGCTGATCGACGTCATGCAGTCGGACCGAATGGTCGAGCGCCACGACAGTTCCGAAAGAGGATGGCTGCCGCCGGACAAGAGCGACGCGACGCTCTGAAGGTCGGTGTCACCCGAGCCACCGCCGGCATCCCGCGGCGCCGGTTGCTCGCTGCGACGGGACGGGAAGATGGAATAACCGCGCCGCTTCCGACGCTGAACCCTGGAGGAGGGTCTGATGGGATTACTCGTCGAGGGAGTGTGGCAGGACCGCTGGTACGACACGGCGTCGACCGGGGGGCGTTTTGTTCGCTCGCAAGCTGCCTTTCGGGACAGGGTGGCGGCCGACGGGTCGACCGCTTTCCTGCCCGAAACGGGGCGCTACCACCTCTATGTGAGCTACGCCTGTCCGTGGGCGCACCGTACCCTGATCTACCGCGCGCTCAAGGGCCTCGAAGAGCATATCTCGGTGTCGGTTGTGAATCCGCTGATGTTAGAAAACGGATGGACGTTCGAGGACTGGCGAGGTGTCGTCCCAGACCCGATTTTCGATGCCTCGTTTATGCACCAGGTGTACTCCCGTGCGCGGCCCGACTACACCGGCCGGGTCACGGTCCCGGTGCTGTGGGACCGCAAAACAGAGACGATCGTCAACAACGAGTCGTCGGAGATCATCAGGTTCTTTGACCGTGAGTTTGACGGCGTCGGCGCCACGGGTCCCCGATTGTGCCCGCGCGAGCTGGAGGAAGAGATCGACGAGTTCAACGACTTCGTCTACGAGCGCGTCAACAACGGTGTCTACCAAGCCGGGTTCGCCGCCACTCAGGAAGCGTACGAGGAGGCGGTGATCGCGCTGTTCGAAGCCATGGACGAGATCGAGGACCGTCTCTCAAGGAGCCGCTACCTGCTCGGCGATCGTGTCACAGAGGCCGATTGGCGACTGTTCACCACCATGGTGCGCTTCGACGCGGTGTACGTCGGGCACTTCAAGTGCAACCTACGGCGGCTGGTGGACTACCCGAACCTGTGGGGGTGGACACGGGACCTTTATCAGACACCGGGTGTGTCGGACACGGTTCATTTCGACCACATCAAGGACCATTACTACCGCTCTCACGGTTCCATCAATCCCACAGGAGTGGTGCCGGCAGGCCCGGTCATCGACTTCGATGAACCGCATGGAAGGGACTAGCCTGCATTTCTCACGACGTCCGATAGCGAGACCGGCGACCTGCAGCGCGATGCGGTGTGTGCGACCTGATGACCGCGGAGTGGTGCGTGACAGTAGGTCGAGCAGTCCGATGGAGGCAAAAGCCGAAGAATGCTGCAGGTCATCGGTTGCAGTAGCGGGGTGGCGAGATATGCGGGCTAGCGCCAGCACCTCGGATGCCAAGAAAGGGACCGGGATCCTCTTTTCTCAGGACGTGATTTCCAGGGCGAGGATTGTGACATCGTCCCCAGGTTCGTTTTCCCCGCACC